>DATBMM010000337.1:0-11880 GCA_036554825.1 Candidatus Limnocylindrales bacterium | reverse complement strand
TCGATGACCTGGCCGACGTGGTCGTTCGGGACGGTGATCATCGCGTCGACCTCGTCGATCAGCCGCGCGGCGGCGTCTTCGGCGACGGCACGTCGGGGCGTCCCTTCGAAGTCGAAGGGCTTGGTGACCACGGCGATCGTGAGCGCGCCGAGCTCCTGGGCCTGGGCAGCGACGACGGGCGCGGCACCCGAGCCAGTACCACCGCCGAGTCCGGCCGTGACGAAGACGAGGTCCGCTCCGTCGACCGCCTTGGCGATGCGGGTGATGTTCTCCTCGGCCGCTCGACGACCGATCTCGGGGTCGCCACCGGCGCCGAGCCCGCGGGTGACGTTGTCGCCGATACGCAGCCGGAGGTCGGCACGCGACTCACGCAGCGCCTGAGCGTCGGTGTTGACCGTGACGAAGCCGACGCCGGGGAGACCGACATCGACCATCCGGTCGACCGCATTGCTGCCACCGCCTCCGACGCCGACCACGAGGATCGAGCGGGTCTCGGGCTTGCGGCGCCCACGGCGGAGCCAGCCGGGCACGGAGGCGACGATGCGGAGCGCCAGAAGTCCCAGCAGGACGATGAAGACGAGTTGGACGAACGTCTGCGCCGTCGGGTCCACGGCCGGAGTCTAGGTTCGGGTGGTGCGCACGCGGCACGGATAAAGGTCCCGCGTCGCGTGGTCCCTTCGGCTGCACGGCCGCGGAGTAGAGTCCGCTGGTGCAGCTCGCCCCCTCGCTCCACCGCCTCGGCGGATCCACACTCGTGAACAGCTTCCTGGTCGCCGACGCGACGGGTGTGACGGTCATCGATGCGGGGCTGCCCGGATACTGGAAGGGCCTGCCCGACGAGCTGGCGGCGATGGACCGCTCGATCGACGACGTTCGCGGCGTGGTGCTGACCCATGGCGATACGGATCACATCGGCTTCGCCGAGCGACTCCGCCGGGAACGCGGCGTCCCGGTCCACGTGCATCACGCGGATGCGGGTCGGGCGCGCGGCGAGGTGACCAAGCCGATGTCCGGCTGGGGTCCGATCAGCGCTCGCGCATTGCTCGGGTTCCTCTGGTTCACAGGCCGGAATGGTGGGCTCCGCATCCCGCCGATCCGCGAGGTCGTGGAGGTCGACGATGGGGCGACCCTCGACCTGCCGGGCTCGCCGCGGATCGTCCACCTGCCGGGTCACACCCCGGGGAGTGCCGCGATCCACGTCCCGGCGGTCGATGCGCTGTTCGTCGGCGACGCGCTCACGACACGGAACGTCTTGACCGGGGAGACCGGGGTCCGCATCGCGCCGTTCACACTGGACCCGGAGGCGGCTCGGGCGTCGTGGCAGCGGCTCGACGGCATCGATGCCCGCTGGCTGCTCGTCGGCCACGGCGATCCGTGGGATCGGGGAGTCGGCGAGGCGCTGCGCGAAGCTCGCTCGCGCTAGTCGACCAGGGCGTCAGCGACATCGTCAAGCGTCGCGACCACGACAGCGGCTCCGGCGCCGGCCAGGGCTTCGGCTGTGACCGCGGCGCCGGCGGTCACCCCGATCGGGATCATCGCGGCCGCGACCGAGGCGACCATGTCCCACGTCGAGTCCCCGATGTACCACGCCCGCGACGGGTCGACGCCGAGCTCCTCGGCGGCGCGCAGCAGGAGGTCGGGCTCGGGCTTGGCGTGCTCGACGTGGCTGGCGTCGACGATGGTCGGCTCACGCTCGAGACCGAGCGCCTCGACCGACGTCCTGACCTGTTCCTTGCGGCTGGACGTGGCGATGGCGGACTTGAGGCCGCCGCGTTCGATGGCTTCGAACAGGCGGCGGACGCCGGGGAGCGGGCGCGGGTCGCGGTTGAGCTGCTCGTAGAGCTCGCCGCAGTCCTTGTCGATCGCCTCGGCTCGGTCGTCGTCGATCGGCGTGCCGGCGAGCGCGGCCACCTCGCGCGCGAGCCGCTTCCCGTCGACGCCGATGAGTGGCTTGAGCTCGTCACGGGTCGTCGCTATTCCGGCGGCCTCGAAGGTCTGGAGCCAGGCATCGATGCGCGTCTCGACGGTGTCGACGAGGGTGCCGTCGAGGTCGAACACGACGGCCTTAGGCAGCGGCAGATCGCGGATGCTCGTCCGGGAGGTCACCCCCCGGACGGTAGCAGGGCGCTACATGAGGAGGATGCAATCACCGCCTGGATCCTCGTCACGCCCGAGTGCCAACAGGCAATCCCGGGCCCGGACCGGGAACTGCTCGTGGAGGTCTGGGACGGCACGGAGCACCTCCCGGTTGTGCCGGGTGTCTGCGACCAGCAGGATCGCCCGGGTGGTCCCGAGGTCTCGCTGCTTGGCGCGGAGCCGTCGAACCACCGCCTGGACGTCGTCGAGGCGGGTCTCGGCCTCGATGACCGCGTCGTATGCCCCGCCGCTTGCGACTCCGTCGGCACTCCGCGGGTCGCCGGCTAGCGGGATCGGGACTTCGGTTCGCCAGCGGATCGACGTCGCGAGGCGCCCTGCGAACCGTCGGAGCAGCGCGATGTGGGCCTTGTCGCGGACGGGCGTGCCGATCAGGTGGACCCCGATGGTGAGCTCCGCGCCGAGAGCGGACGCCATGCGAGCGAGGAGGTCGATGTCGATGTGGCCGGCGAGCCCCGCCTCGACCCGCCGCACCTGCGTATGGGAGATGCCGACGATGCGGCCGAGGTGACGGGTGCTCAACCCAGCTTCGATGCGGTAGCGCCGAAGCTCTTCGCCGACGCGGCGCAGGATGTAGCGAGCCCGGCTCGCGCCCCGGTTTGCGGTGGACTGCCACGTCGGCACGTCGGGAGTATCCGGATGGCCACGTATCCCGGACTCAACTGCCACCACTCAACGGCCACCACTCACGGCCACACCCAACGCCACCACGCAACGGCCACTGGAACGTCCCGATGTTCCAAGCGACCGGCGACCACGTCGCCGGAGGGCGGAGCTGGTGGCTGGGAAGCTCGTCAGCGGTCGATCGGAACCTGCTGGGTTCCATTCGGCCGCTCACGGCTCCTTGGACGGTCGATCGGAACGTGTGGGATGTTCCATTCGTCGGACCGCCCGCGTCCCGCCGGCCAGTTGGAACATGGGGAGGTTCCATGGGCCATCGAGGGCGAACGGGGGCGCCGTGGGGCGCCGCGCCCGGCGTGGGACGGTGTGGTGGTGACCCCAAGACGCCGGCAACCGCGGAAAGGTGGTGCGCTTTGTCACCAAAGACGTCAGCAGACCACACAAGACCTGCCACAAAGGGCGCAGGATAGACGCCCCCCGGGTAGCCAACCTCCCCGGAGGCCGGAACCCCCAGCCGGCCTCCTCGGCGGCGAACGGGGCTTCGGCCCCGACGCCGCCGCCGAAGCCTCCCCCGAAGCCTCCCCGACTACCCCGTCTCGAGATCCGCTTCCGTGTTCACCAGCGGTTCGCGCATGGCCGCGTACGCCAGGATCGCCAGCGAGGCGAGCAGGGCGATGCCCATCACAGGTGCACCGATGCGCTTGATCGCGTCCGACTCGAGGATCAGGCCCAGCGCGAAGACGATCAGCCCCAGGTTCACGCCCCAGAAGATGAGCTGGCCCATCCAACCGCGGCGGACCTCGGCCCGCAGGAGCAGCGCCAGAAGGAACCCGAGGGCGATGTTGGTGATGATCCCGATGTAGGCCGCATGGTCGCTGGCCACGAGGACGTTGAGCGGGAACGCGTCGGGGTCGTTCGGGTCGGCGGCGCTGATGAACGAGAACACCAGGTACATGAACAGGCCGAGCGCGATGACGACCCAGATCGAGGCCGCCGCGAAGTGGCGGAGCGGCGTCGCGGCCAACCAGTCGATCACCAGCGACCGTGGCCACACGCGCATCACGAACAAGACCACGGCGATGAGCTGCGTCACGAGGTAGATGCCGCCACCCTGCTGACCGGCCCCGGCCAGGAGGCTGACGGAGATGATCAGACCGCCGAGGAACAGCGCACCGATCTGGACGAGACCCCGCCGCGGCAGGTCGGTCGTGCCGAGGATGCGGTACTCGATGAAGCCCATCGCTACCAGCACGAGGTACCCGAACGTCATCGCGCCGGCGTGCGCCCCGACCGAGTCGCCCGGCAGCAGGTTCATGCCGGCCGCCAGGCTGATCTGGATCAGCACCCCGATGAGGGCCCCGTAGCCGAAGCTCGTCAGCCCCAGGACGACGGCGAGACGCGGGAGCGTCCGATCACCGGCGAGGTAGGTCTGCCAGACCCACACGAGCAGCCACGCGATGGCGAGGAGGAGCGCCAGTCCGCCGATGGCTCGGAAGGCCAGGTTGCCGGTATAGAACGCCAGCACGTACACCGGGACGAGGACGGCGAGGGCGAGCATCAGCCGCCGGTCCGCGGCCTGGAACAGGATGAACGTCGAGGCGACGATCGCGAGCGTCAGCCAGCCGACCGTGCCGGCGTGGACGTGCGTCAGGATCTGGTTGCGGTCGAACTCGACCGCGTCCGCGCCGTTGAGGATCCCGATGAGGATGTTCACGACGAACAGCGCGATCGCCACGAGGTACAGATCGCGGGCCGTCGAAACCCAGCCGGGCGGGCCGCCACCGGCCTGCGTGGTCGGGCCGACCTGGGTCTGCGCTGCGTCCATCGATCCCTCCGCTCGCTGGTGGTCGTCTGGGCGTGTCTTGGGCGGACAGAGTATGGCGCTACGCGCGCCGCCGGATCGACCAAAGTGCGACAAGGATCAGGATCAGCCCGGCGAGCGCGATGGCCGCACCTGTCGACGATCGATCGGCCAGCGGACCGGCGATGAGCGATGGCACGAGTGAGGCCGCCGACACGATCGACGCCAGCACCCCGAAGACCCGGCCGCGGACGTCGGCCGGTGTCGACTCCGTCAGGTTCGTCTGCGCGGTGACCGACGTGACCGCATACGCGGCCCCGGCGACGAACGCCGTGGCGATGACTACCGGCAGCGCGCCGACGCCGATGCCGACGCCCCGCATCAGCCCATCGAGCCAGCCCGCGCCGGCGAGTGCCGCCGTCACCGTCCCGAGGACGAGCAGCCCGCCCTCCGCGACGCGTCGTCTGGGCAGCCGCCCGCCGAACCGGCGCAGCCCGAAGACCCCGACGACGACGCCGACGCCGAGCGGGATCACGACCGCCGCCAGATCCTCCGGGTCGAGCCCGACCGTGACCGCCAGCGATGGCCCGAGCACGCCGAGGACGCTGGCCACGGAGGTGGCGGTCGCGAGGAGCACGATCGGCCGGCTGATCGATGGCTCCCGACGGACGACCGCGAACCCGTCGCGCAGCTCCCGGAGCGGCTCCACGAACGATCGTCTGCGGCCGCCGGTCGCCGGTGGGATCGGGGGCGCGCTCGGGAGGCCGATGCAGGCGAAGCTCGCCGCGACGTAGAACGCGGTCACGACGCCCAGCACGAACGACGGCCCCGCGATCGACACGAGCAACGGGCCGAGGAACGCGAACCCGACCGCGAACGAGCCCTGGAGGGTCAGGTTGAAGATGCTCATCGCGGTCTCGAGCTGGGCCTTCGGGACGACGCGGGGGATCATCGACCCCTCGGCCGGTGTCAGGGCCACGCTCATGAGGCTCACCCCAAGGTTGAGTGCCAACACCATCGGGATGTTCGCGCCCGCCAGCGCCAGCCCGGCGGTCAGCCCGGTCCGGATGAGGTTCGGGACGACCAGGGCCCAGCGCAGGTCGAGGCGATCGACGATCACCCCGGCGAAGGGCGACAACAGGATCTGCGGAAGGACGAACGACACGAGCAGCGCGCTGACCGCGGAATTCGAGCGGGTGGAGGAGTAGACCAGGACCGTCAGCGCGTACAGCGCCATGTTGCCGCCGACCTGGTTGGCGGCCTGGATGAACCAGAGCCGCCCGAAGATGGGATCGCGAAGGATGTTCCTGGCACCCACTCCGCCGGTGGTCATCGCCGGGGCGCCAGGGTCCATTGATCGATGTCGATGACGGGCTCGTACCCGATCGCCTGATAGATCTTGTTCGACGTCGGGTTGTGGATGTCGGTGAACAGGAAGACGAACGACCGGCCCTGATCGAGCTGTTCCTGGCTGGCCGCCGCGGTCACGGCGCTCGCGAACCCGTGGCCGCGATCCGCGGGTGGCGTGTACACCGGTCCGACCCGGATCCCGTGCGGGGTCGGCCCGGTCACGCCGGCCATCGAGACCGGCCGACCCTCATGCTCCCAGAGGTAGAACAGCCGGGTCCCGCTGCGGAGCGCGCTGTCGACCAGCTCGGCCGGTTCCTCCGGGTCGCGCCGGTCCAGGGCCTCGGCGAGGAACGCGTCCGCCCAGTCCACCAGGAGGTCGCGATCGGCGGTCGTGCCGAGGCGCATGGTGCCGGGCACCCCGACCGGCGGGGTGACGTGCTCCAGGCGGTAGATGCGCTCGGCCATCGTCCGTTCCGCCTTGAGTCCGTGGCGCGCGGCGTAGGCCTCGCAGAACGCGCGCGCCAACTCGGCCGGGGCGGTGACGCCCGGGATGCGGACGCGCTCCGCGACGAGGTGGTCGAGGAGCGCGGACCACGCTGCCTCGTCGTCGATGCACGACAGCACGATGTTGAACGGCGGTGTCATGAGCGCGCCACCGACGACCTCGCCGTTGCCCCCGCCGCCGCCACGCCGGATCGCGGCGAAGAACGGCGGCGCCGTCATCCGTCGGGCCGGGTCCTTGATCAGGTTCCCGGCGATGCCGAACAGGAGGTTGTGCTCGGCCTCGCGCCGTTCGAGGTAGGGACCCACGGTCGCGAGGAACGCACGGGCATCGGGGAGCGGTTCGACGATGACCGCGGGTTCCGGCACGCCCGGAGTCTACGCGGCGGCGACCGCTGGATCCGACTCGTCCGCGGCGCGCGCTCGCGCGCGCTCCTGGCGCAAGGCCGGGATGTAGAGGGGTGCCGCCACCGCGCAGATGATCCCGCCGACCACCATGGCCGTCGCCAGGCTCGTCCCATCGGCGAGGGCGGCGAGCGTGATGCCGCCGATCGCCCCCGCCGGCTGGCTGACCATCGAGTTCATCGAGAGGACCGTCGTCCGATGCGGGCCGTCGACCTGGCGGTGGAGCAGGGTGGTGTGCATCGGGTTCGACGCGCCGTGCGCGGTGTAGCACAGGAGATACGCGACGACGACCCCGACCGGCCCAGCGATCAGGCCCATCGCCACGATCGTCGCCCCCTGGACGATCCGGAACAGGGCCGCCGAGCGCGCGACACCGATCCGGCGGCTGAGCGCCACCACGCCGGCCGCGCCGGCTGCCGACGCGAACCACGCCACCGACCCGACCGGGCCCATGATCGCCGCCGCGGCGTCCGTCCCGCCGACCAGCTCCGAGAGGCGGATCGGGAACAGGCTCTCGAAGGTGGGCATCGAGAAGCCCCAGAACAGCTCCACGAGCACGACGCCCAGGAGGACCCGCGACGAGCGCAGCAGTCTGAGGCCCTCCCCGATGATGCCGGGCACCGCCCGGACCGAGGCGATCACCGCCTCCGGGTGGCGCGGCCGCGGCGGCTCGGTCATGAGCGCCACGATGGCCCCGAGGTGCACGACCTGGAGGGACAGGGCGACGAGCAGCGGCAGCAGGAGGGGCTCGACGCCCGGGATCGGACGGAGCGCCACGAGGCCGCCGGACAGCAGGGCGCCGAGCGCGATCGCCACGCTCAGCACGGCCGAGCCCCGACCGAGCCCCTGCTCGATCTCAGCGTCCGGGTCGGCGCCCAGCGTCGCGTCCACGAACCACGCCTCGAGCGGACCGGAATCGAGCGCCCGGTAGACGCCCTGGAGGATCATCGCGGCCGCGAACATCGGGGCCGAATCCGCGATCGTGAACAGGCTCATCGACACGATCGCCACGACCGCCGCGAGGAGCAGCACGGGACGCCGACCGAGGGCGTCAGACAGGCCGCCGGTCGGCAGCTCCAGGGCCAGGACGATCAGGCCCTGGAGCGCGAAGACGACCCCGATCTCGGTGAGCGACAGGCCGCGGGACAGCGGGATCAGCACGAAGATCGGGATCAGCAGCCCGACGGGTAGCCAGCGCAGCGCGGTCAGGAGCAGGTACCGCCGCCGGGCGGTCCGGGTGTCGAGCGGCGTCACGTCGGCGCCTCCGATCCCTCGGTCGAGCGCTCGGGCAGCACCGGGAAGGAGTGGTAGTGCACCGCTACCGGTCGCGCGTCCTCACCGTCTGACGGCTGCCCGCGATAGCGGTCGAGGACCGCAAGGAGCTCGCTCTCGAGCTCGGCGAGACGGGCGGGGGAGAGGTGGAGCACGGCATCGCCGGATTCGGCGGCGGCACGCCAATCGAGCGGCCAGTCGGGCGCAGCATCCAGCCATCGCTCGTACCGCTCGACGAACGTCCGCAGGTAGTGGCGCTTCAACCAGTCGCTCGCGGCCTCGGCGTCCGGATCGCCGGCGACGTCCCGCTCGGTCCAGCCGTGGCTCGGCGTGCTTGCGCGCCACCACCGTTCGCGGCCGCGACCGTCATCGGTCTCCTTGACCAAACCCACCGAAGCGAGCTTGCGCAGGTGATAGCTCGTCGCGCCGGTGTTCGTGCCAAGGGCGTGGGCCAGGGCCGTGGCGGTCGCCGGCCCGTCCGAGCGGAGCGCCGTCAGCAGTCGCGACCGCAGCGGATGGGCGAGGACGCGAAGCGCGTTGGCGTCGAGTCGCAGTGTGGTGAAGGGCGCGTCCATGCCACCCACCGTACCATGCAAAGGAGTTATGCACAAGAATTGTGCACCTTGCTTCGCCGAAGGCTTCGAGGGCGCTAGAGTGGAGGCGCATGATCCTGCGCATCGCCTTCGGTCGATTCCCATCGGACTTCGATGGACAGGCACTGGTCGACGTTCGCGAGCGGCTGGCGCGAGCAGCGCGCGACGTGCCAGGGCTCGAGAGCCTCATCGTCGGTGCGCGACGTGCGGCGTCGGCGTCACCGCACGCGATCGAAGCCGCGATCGTCTCGGTCTGGACCGACGTCGGCCTCATGGCGCGGGCGACCGACGTCGCCGAGCAGGACCGCTTCCTCGGCGCGCGGCTCCAGCTGCCCTTGCAGATCGAGGAGGTCGTCCATTACGAGATCGTCGGCCGGACGTTCGCGGCGCTCCCACCGACGGAAGCGGCCTACCTCCGCATCCTGACGGTCCGGGCCCGCCCGAACGAGGAGGCGCGTCTCATCGAGACGCTACGAGATCAGCAACGCCGTTTCGTCGATCTTGGCCTGGTCGCCTCCCATCTCGGCCGACGGGTGATCGGCCGCGAAGGGGAGGCCGTGACGGTGGGCGTCTGGCCGGATCGCGCGACCATCAGGCGCGCGACCGGTGGGCGACCGGAACGCCCGCTCTTCGAGCAGGACCTGGCTGACTGGCTCGACCGGATCCACCTCGAGACCTACGACGGCATCGAGATCGCGCCCCGCCTGCCGGCGGCGAGCGGGCCGCCGATCTACGTGATCGACGAGGATCTGCGGATCGTCGACATCACGACTGCCGCGGCGGCGGCGATCGGCTGGCCGATCGATGACCTCGTCGGAACCTCCGTGGTCGACATCTCACTCGCCGAACCGGAACGTCGCGCCGAACCGTGGAAGGAGCTGCTCCAGGAGGGACGGGTCTCGGGCGAGGACTCCTGGCTCGTCCCCGATGCAGGTGCGGTATTCGTCCGCTACATCGCCAAGCGCGACGTGCCCATCGCCGGACGGCACACGATCCTCGTCCACCGCTGGCACGAGCCGCCGCCCACTCCGGCGGACCTCGAGGCAGCCCTGGAGGAGGCATTCCCGCGTCGTCCACGGCTCGGCGGGAGCGGGAGCGCGCCGGACATGCCGAAGCCCCCCGCGTCGCCGCGAGGGGCTTCGGTCAACGAGTGATCGAAGGGCTCGACCGAGGGGTCTAGCGCTTCTGGTTCTGCTGGCCCTGGTCGCGCTCGAGCGGTCGGGTGCCGTCGGGCTGGGCAGGACGCGTCTGGTCGCCCTGCTCCATGCCGGTCGTGTCTTGACCGCCTTGGGTGCCACCCTGCCACTCGGGCTTCCACTCCTGACCGGTCTGACCGGTCTGACCGGACTGGCCGCCCTGGCCGCCCTGGCCGGACTGACCGGACTGGCCGGACTGACCGCCCTGGCCGGACTGACCGCCCTGGCCGGACTGGCCGCCCTGGCCGGACTGACCGGACTGACCGCCCTGGCCACCCTGGCCGCTTTGACGCATCCGATCCTGATCCTGCTCATGTGTACCCACGAGAGCACCTCCATCTGCTGGAGCGTTTGTGGGGGTCATCTCCAGTTTCGACCACGTCTGGCGCATCCGCAGACCCAGCGTCCGTCCCGGGCGTATCGGCTGTCTTACAGGCCTCGTCCGACGGGCATTTCGCGGGAATCGGGGCATACTCCCCTCCCACCCATGAACACCGTCGCGCCCCGTCACCTCCGCCACTCGCCGACCGTCGCGGTCGTCGCCCTCGTCACTGCCGCGCTGCTCGCCGCCTGCACGCCAAGCGACCGGCAGGATGCGCCGACGGTCGCGCCCACGACCGCACAGCAGGCTCGCCCGACCCCGAGTGCGACCCCGCAGCCGTCACCGTCCCAGCTCGGTGCAGGTCCGGCATCGACACCGGCGCCCCGGGCAAGCGAGTCGGCCGATCCGCCGCCGACACCCACGCCGAACGCCACCGAGGCGCCCGCCGCCCCCGCACGCGAGGCCTTCTCGATGAACCTCGCCCGGCGGGCCGATTTCGTCCCCCAGTACACCTTCGAGTGGTGCGTCGGCGCCAGCCTCCAGATGGCGCTCAACATGTCGACGGACCAGGAGCGCACCTCTCGCCGCGACCAGCAGCGACTCTGGGAGATGGCCCGCGATCGCTCGTCGAGTCCGTTCGGCGGGGCCAACCCGCGCGGCTGGGTGGCGACGCTGAACGAGCTCGGGATCGGGCCGTACGTGCTCGTCAGCCTGCCGAGCTTCGCGGAGGCCGTCGCGACGGCCGCCGCCGCGATCCGCGACACGCGCCGGCCGGTCGGCCTCGTCATGTGGCGCGGCCGCCATGCCTGGGTCATGAGCGGGTTCGAGGCGACCGCCGATCCTCGCCGGTTCGAGGACTTCGACGTGAAGCGGGTCCGCGTCCACGACCCGCTGTACCCGCACGGCAGCTCCGTCTGGGGCGGCAGCCCGAAGCCGAACAGCCTGATCTCGCTCGAGACGCTCGCGAAGCAGTACGTGATCCGCGATCGCGGGCGGGTCGACCTCGGCGTGCCACCGGGCTGGCTGTTGGTGCTCCCGGTCCGGGAGTCGTGATCGAGACGACGGTCCAGGCTCCCGGCGCGCGGCTGTTCGTGATGGACGAGGGCGCCAGGTCCGATCCGCCGATCGTGCTCCTCCACGCCGGCATCGCCGATCTCCGGAGCTGGGACGCGCTGGTGCCGTTACTGACCGCGGCCGGCTACCGCGTCATCCGCTACGACACGCGCGGCGCGGGCCGGACCGTGAGCGAGCCGGTGCCCTTCTCGCGGGTCGACGACCTGTTCGCGGTGATGGATGGCATGGGCATCGGCCGGGCGTCCCTCGTCGGGAACTCGATGGGCGGATCGACGGCCTTCGACGCCGCGATCAGCCGACCCGACCGCATCGTCGCCGTCGTCGGCGTCGCGGCCGGGCTGGGTGGCTTCGACGGCGGCTCCACCCCCTTGGAGGACGAGCTGTTCGCCGAGATGGATCGACGCGACTCGGCGGTGCCGCCGGATCCGGAGGCCATCGCCGACATCGACATCCGCGTCTGGGTGGATGGGCCGGGTCAGCCGGCCGATCGTGTGCCTGCGTGGATCCGTGATCTGGTGCGCGACATGGACACCGTGGGATATGGCCCCGGCCATGAGACCGGTGACGTCATCCGGCTCGACCCGCCGGCCG
>DATBMM010000336.1:0-4644 GCA_036554825.1 Candidatus Limnocylindrales bacterium | reverse complement strand
GATCCGCTGGGAGGCGGTCGGGCGCGTCCTCGCCGTCATGCCCCGGCCCACCGACCTGACGCCGGCCGACACGTCGTCGACCGTCGAGCCGGCACTCGGCGCCGCCCTGCGTCGATACCATGGAGACGTGGACGAGGTGGTCGTCGAACCCGAACCGGACGCGGCGTCGATCGCTGCCGTGAGGGCACGCGCCGAAGCCGCGGACCTCGCGGTGGTCGGCACGATCGACGGTCATCGGCTTCGGTCGCAGATGGCGCTGGTCGAGGCGGTCGTCGCGACCGGGACGCCGACCATCGCCGTGGCCATGCGCGGTCCGTGGGACGTGGCCGCATACCCGGGGAGTGCCACGGCGCTCGCGACCTATTCGATCCTGCCGGGCTCGCTGGTCGCGCTTGCCGCCGTGCTCGCCGGCGAGGCGACGGCGCCCAGCCGTCTGCCGGTGTCGGTGTGACGCTCCGCGACGAGATCCTCGAGCAGCCCGACGTCGCACGACGCTTCCTCGAGCGGGCACCGGACGTCGTCGGCCCCCTCGCGGAGTCGATCCGCGCGCGTGAGGTCGACCACGTCGTCATCGCCGCCCGCGGCACGAGCGACCACGCGGCGATCTACGCGCAGTACGTGCTCGGTGTCCGCCACGCGCTGTCGGTCGGCCTGGGGACGCCGTCGGTCATCTCCCTGTATGGGGCGCAGCCGCGGCTGGATCGGTCGCTGGTGGTCGGCATCAGCCAGTCGGGTGCCTCGCCCGACGTGGTCGCGGTCATCGAGGCCGGTCGATCGCAGGGGGCGCCGACGCTGGCCATCACCAACGGCCCGGCGTCGCCGCTCGCGGTCGCGGCGGAGACATGCATCGACCTTGGGGCTGGCCCCGAGCTGGCGATCGCCGCGACGAAGACGTACACGACCGAGTTGCTGGCCATCGCCGCGCTGTCGGCCGCGCTGTCCGCCGACCCGGCCGACGCGGCAGCGTTGATCGCCATCCCCGATGCGATCGAGCAGACGCTCGGACTCGAGGGGACGGTCGAGTCGATGGCGCGCGACCAGGCCGCGGCGGACCGGCTGCTCGTGCTGGCGCGCGGCTACGAGTACGCCACGGCGCGCGAGTGGGCGCTCAAGCTCAAGGAGCTGGCGCGGGTCTTCGCCGATCCGTATTCGGCCGCCGACTTCGAGCATGGACCCCTCGCGCTGCTCGAACCGGGCGTCCCGGTCCTGGCGACGGTCCGCCCGGGTCCGACGGCGGCCCCGCTCGTCGCGCTGCTGGAGCGGCTGCGCACGGAGCTCGATGCCGACATCGCGGTCGTATCGGATCAGGCCGACGGCCTGGCGCAGGCGCGGTGGCCGCTCGCGCTCGCCGCGGGGACGCCGGAATGGCTCGGACCGATCGTCTCGATCGTGGTCGGCCAGCTCCACGCGATGCATCTGACGCGCGCGCGTGGGCTGGATCCGGAGCGGCCGCGGAACCTGGGCAAGGTGACGCGCACGCGATAGGACGAGCGGTGCATAGCGTGCCCGGAACCGCATGGCGCACGCTCACGTCTGCATCCGAACCGTGGACCGCGACGAATCCAGCGGTGAGCTGCTGGGCCGCCGCCCGCCGTTCGCGCCACCTTGGGGAAACGGCCGTACACTGCGCGGCACGACGTTCGTACTGCAACGGAGGATCGATGCGTCGACGAGGGGTCTGGAGACGACGCGTGATGCGCGCCGTGGCGACCGTGGCCATCGGTGGCCTGGTCGGCTTCCTCGTGCCGAAGGTCATCGATGATTTCACGGCCGATCCGGCCGTCCAGGCACGGGCCGCCGAATCGCCCGTCGCCCGCCAGTTCATCACCGCCTACGTCTCGGATGACCAGGCGACCCTCGACCTCCTCGGCGCGACGGCCAAGGTCAAGGCCAAGTCGGCGCGCTTCAAGGCCGAGTACATCGAGGTCGATCCGCCCGTACACCTCGGCTCGTGGATCGTCGGCCAGGGACTCACGCTCCATGCCTATTCCTCGCACGTCATCGACAACGAGGGGACGAACGACCAGCTGGCCTGGCGCATCGCGACGGGCGCTGGGCGCGTGATCCTCATCGACCCGCCGCCGAGGATCCAGACGCCATGAGCGCCGAACCGGCACGCCGCCCCGAGGACGAGACCGCGACGCCTGAGTCCCCGGCCGGGACGGGAGAGCCGGCGTCGGAGGACTCCCTGACTGGCGCCGCCGCGCAGCCCGTCACCGCGCCCGGCGAGACCATCAGTCCCGAGGCCGTCGCTGACGCGGAGGCCGCTTCGCCCTCCGAGGCCGGGCAGCCGACGGGCGATGCCGCGATGGCAGCCTCGGACGCCGACCCGGCCGCTGCCGAGGCGGCCGTCGCCGCGGCCGACGCCCAGGCCGCACCCACCACTGCGCAGGCGATCGCCACCGTCGACGCCGCGAACGAGGCCGGATCCGCCGAGAAGGGATCCCGCCGCCGGTCCGCTGCGGAAGGGCTACGTCGGCTCGGCGTCGTCCTCGTCGGGCTCGCCTTGCTCGTGGCCGGCGTCGCGCTCGGCAGCTACATCTTCCAGACGTCGCGCCCGCCGGCGACGGGGTCGTCCTTCTCGCCGGGCGCCGAGCACTCGCCGCCGCCCGTGGCCCGGGAGTTCATCGCGGCCCTCGCCGCCAATGACCTCGACGCCGTTCGCTCATCGCTCGATCCAGATCCGCATCTCGACCTCACCGATGAGCTCGACCGGTTCGGGATCCAGCGCATCGCCAAGATCGAGACCCTCGGGACGAGCATCGACGACACGCGCTCGGCGACCGAGATCCTCATGCAGTACGAGAGTGACACCGGCGCAGCGTCGGCGATCAACCTGGTCATCCTCACGGATGGCGGAAAGATCGAGGGCTTCCGATGACCGCAGTACGTGGGTTCTTCAACCATCTCGGGTTCGTCTGGAACAAGAACCTCTTCCGGCTGCTGATCGCCCTGGCGGTCCTGACCGCGCTCATCGCGTCGAGCGGCACCGTCGCGTTCCTGCAGGACGTGGCGGGCGTGATCGGGGCGGCCCCGGGCTTCGCGCTCCAGCTCTCGTTCGCGGCGTTCTACCTGATCATCCAGTTCGGGTTCCTGTTCTGGTTCCTGTCCCGGCCGCGCAAGTACGTCGTCACCCCCGACGATCAGCAGATCGGCATGTCGTTCGCCGACTACCGCGGCCAACCCGACCTGCTCGAACACGCCAAGTCGACCGTCGCGATCCTGAAGGGTGTCCGCGAGTTCGAGCTGCGAGGCGGCGAGATGCCACGCGGCATGCTGCTGTCGGGATCGCCCGGTACCGGCAAGACGTTCCTCGCCGCCGTCATCGCGTCAGAGGCCGAGCTGCCATTCATCTACATCGATGCGAGCTCGATCCGCGGCATGTTCTGGGGCATGACCGAGATGATGATCATGAAGCTCTTCCGCGATGCCCGGGGGCTCGCTCGGAAGTACGCCCCGCCCGGTCAACGCGGCGCGTGCATCGTGTTCATGGACGAGATCGACTCCATCGGCATGAACCGCGGCGGCCAGCAGAGCGGCGGCATGATGATGGGCGGCATGATGATGGGCGGGAGCCAGGGCCTGAACACCCTGCTCAACCAGATGGACTCGCTCGCGAGCCTCGTCGAGGACCGCTGGCGCTTCAAGATCCTCCGCTGGTTCGGCCTCATCCGTGGCCCCGTGATGGACAAGCCGCTGGTGTTCGTGATCGGCGCCACCAACCGCCCGAACGTGCTCGACCCGGCGCTCGTCCGCCCGGGTCGACTGGACCGCCAGATCGTCGTGCACGAGCCCGACGTCGATGGCCGGCGCGACATCATCACGCACTACCTCTCGAAGAAGCAGCACGATCCGGACATCCCGATGGAGCTGCTGCTCACCGACTCGATGGGCTGGACCCCGATCATGATCAAGACGATCATCAACGAGGCCCTCATCAAGGCCCATACGGATGGTCGCGAATTCCTGACGTACAAGGACTGGCTCGACGCTGCCGACGAGCGGACGATCGGTCTCAAGCAGCCGATCCGGTCGTGGAACCTGACCGACCGCCGCGAGACGGCGTACCACGAGGCCGGGCACGCGGTCGCTGCCCGCTACCTGCGGCCCGCGTACCGCATCTCGAAGGCCACGATCATCCGGCGCGGTCACGCGCTCGGGTACGTCCAGCAGAAGCCGCTGGAAGAGCGGACATCGCTGTACGCCCGCTGGATCGAAACGCAGATCATGGTCGGGCTGGCGGGGCACGTGGTCGAGAACAGGTTCCTCGACACGCTGTCGACCGGCCCATCGAGCGACCTCGAGGCGGTCACCCAGCAGGCGATCTACTACGTCGCGCGGTTCGGCATGGGGCCGACCAAGATCATCGCGCCCCTGCAGCCGGGGCAACTGCCCCCGGCACCGTTCGTGGTCGCGGCACACGAGATGCTCGACGACCTGTACGCCGAGACCGAGCGGCTACTCCGCGAGAAGGAGCCGGCCATCCACCACCTGGCCAAGGCGCTGATCGAGCGCGACGAGCTGATCGGCCACGAGTTGGAGGAGGTCTTCGCCGAGGTCGAGTCGACGCATCCCGGGCTCAAGGACAGTTTCGAGCGCAAGATCATCCCGTTCCGCGACTTCGCGCCGCCGGAGCGCCCGATC
>DATBMM010000321.1:0-6228 GCA_036554825.1 Candidatus Limnocylindrales bacterium | reverse complement strand
ACCGACCGGCTGGTCCTGCTCGCGTTCCTCGGGCTGCTCCTGCTCTTCACGATCCTGGGGTTCATGGGCATCACGTCGGAGCTGTACGTGTTCCCGTTCTTGCTGGACATGGCCGGCGCCTGACGGTCCTGGCGCCTGGCGGCGGCTGCCGCCTGGCGGGCTGGCGCATATCCGTGTCTGGAACGCCCTGATGTTCCAAGTGACCGCCGGGGCGCGGGCGTCCGCCCGTCCGGTGGCGTCTCTGGAACGGGCTGATGTTCCAAGTGACCGCCGGGGGCGGGTCCACGCCCCGCCCGGCGGCCGATGGAACGCCCCGATGTTCCGACTGACCGGCGAAGAGGGGACTTCGACCTCGATCGACGAGGTCCGAGACCCCTCACCGGTCGCTTGGAACATGAGGATGTTCCACACGATGGTAGGACCGCTCGAGAGACGTCCCTCGCCGGTCGCTTGGAACATGAGGAGGTTCCACACGATGGTAGGACCGCTCGAGAGACGTGCCTCGCCGGTCGCTTGGAACACCGGGAGGTTCCACCCACCGTCGAGTGACCCTCCCTCGTCACCCGGAGGCGGATGCGGACGGCTCGGGCAGGTCCTCGGGATCGAGCTCGACGTTCGGGATGAGCACCAGCAGCCACGCGACCTCGATCCGGTTCGGCTCGTAGTCGGGCGAGTCCGGATCGAGCGACGGATATCGCTCGCGATTCCAGAACGCGATGCTGCGCGCCGTCGTGCCATGCGCCCGGGCGATGGACGTGAGCGTGTCCCCGCGCCGGACGACGTACACGAGGAACGTCGGCAGCGGGGTCGGGGTCGGCCGGACGAATGACGGCCGCGCGGACGGGCCGGACGGTGCGCTCGAGGCCGACGGTGATGCCATGTCGCTCGATGCCCCGCCGGAGGGCACCACGGCCGGCGAGCGTTGCCCGGCCGACGGGATGCACCCACCCGCCACGAGCGACGCCACCACCAGAGCTGCCATGCGTCCGGATCGCCGGATCATCGATGCATCGTCACCCGTCTGCCGGATCCGTGCAGACGTGGTGGTCGGACGGTCCGACAGGACATCAGGCGACCGATTCGACCTCCGAGTCGACCGGTGTCGGCGCCTGCGGCCGGAACTCGGCGGCGAGCGCGAGGCCCTCGGCGGCGGTGGCGACCCGGTCGCGACCGTCGCGCTTCGCGACGAAGCACGCCCGGTCGGCCGCGAGGAGCACCTCGGCGGCCGTGGTGCCGTCCATCGGGAACGTGGCGACGCCGACCGACGCCGTGACCGGCCCGCCCAGGCCCCGGACGGCCGCGCAGGCCCGCTCCGCGACACGGCGTGCGCCGGCCGCATCCGCACCGGGCAACAGGAACGCGAACTCGTCGCCACCGTACCGGAACACGAGGTCGGTGTCGCGCCCGGATCGGTTGAGCTCGGCAGCGATGCGACGCAGCTCCTCGTCGCCCGCCTGGTGGCCCATCCGGTTGTTGACGAACCGGAAGTCGTCGAGGTCGAGCATGATCAGCCCGAACGGTGTGCCGTCACGGACGGCGCGCCCCAGGTGGTCCTCGAACGTCGCGTGGTTCAGGAGTCCGGTCAGCCCGTCGGTCTGGGCACGGATCTCGATGTCGCGGTAGACCTCGGCGTTCTGCAGGGCGATCGACACCTGCGCCGCGAACAGCTGGACCAGATCGAACTCGGCCGCCGTGAAGGTGTTGCCGACGCCGAGCCGCTCGATGGTCATCACCCCGATCGCGCCGGATCGGCCCCGGAGCGGGACCACGATCAGGCTGCCGTCCATCGCCGAGTCGTCGTAGTCCGGGCCGCGGAAGTGATTGACCCGTGGGTCATGGCGCTCGTCGTCGATGTACACGGGCTCGTTGTGCTCGACCACCCACGTCGCGACGCCGGTCTCGCCCGGTTCCCACGGCTCGAGGTACGCGTCGGCATGGACGCCGCGGGCCGTGAGTGGCGTGAGCAGCCCGGTCACCGGGTCGAGGACCTCGATGGCGACGTTGTCGCACGTGATGAGGCCCCCGAGCCGCTCGGTGATGCCCTCGAGCACGGCGCGACCGTCGAGCGTCGTCAGGATCGACTCGGTGATCTGCAGCAGCGCGCGCTGGCTCAGCAGCTGCTGCTCGAGCGCGGCCGACTGTTCGCGCAGCTTCTCGGTCGCATCGGCGTTCGCCATCGCCTGGGCCGCGAAGCTCGCGTAGATCACGAGGAGACGCAGGTCGTCGTCGCTGAACTGGTGGAGGCCGAGCTTCGAGAGCACGAGCACTCCGAGGACCTCGTCCTCGAAGAGCATCGGCGCGAGCAGCATCGATTCGTCGAGGTCGTCCTCGGTCCCGGGGATGGTGTCGGCCCGCGGGTCCTTGCTCGCGTCGGGCAGGTACTGCGCGATCCGGTGCTCGGCGACCCAGCCCGTGATGCCCTCGCCCATCTCGACCTTGAGCTGCTCGGGCGTCTCGTCGTGGTACTCGCCGACCTGACCGCGGAACGCGACCGGGATCAGGTCCTTGCCGATCCGCCGGTAGACGCGGACGTTGTGGTAGTCGATGAGCTGCTGGAGCTCGGTCCCGATCGCGAGGCCGATGTCGCCGACGTTCGAGAGGTGGTTGAGCCGAGCGCCAAGCTGCTGGATCGACTGGAGCTGCGCCGTCCAGGTCGACATCTGCTCGAAGTTCTGCGCTGTCCGGATCGCCACGCTCGCCTGCGTCGCCAAAGCGCCGATCGTCTCGAGCTCGTCGGGTGTCCACTGGTGGACCTGGTCGTGGTACACGTTCAGGAGCCCGAGCACCTGGTCGCCGTCAAGCAGCGGGGCGGTGCAGAGCGTGTCGTACCCCTCCTGGACCACGGCGGCGCGCACGTCGATGCCCCGCGGGTCGTCGCGGTAGTTCGTCGCGAAGAGGGGACGCCGGGCCTTGATGGCGTAGTTCGGCAGGCATCGCTCTGGGAAGTCGCGAACGGCGCCGAGATATGCCGCAGACATGCCGCGGGTCACCTCGGCGACGACCTTGCCGTCGGGCCGCCGGAGGAACACGGCGGCGCGGTCCCCTTCGAACAACACCATCGCGTGATCGACGAGTCCGGCCAGGATGCGGTCGAGGTCGACGCCGCTGCCGATGTCACTGGCCACTCGGCGCAGCGCCTCGGCGCGGTGGAGCAGGTGGGCGACCTCTTCCTCGCGACGCACGACGCCGACGATCGCGCCGATCGCATCGGCCATGACGGTGACCAGGTCACGGTCCGCCGGGTCGAACCGTTCCCCGGGCGCGGCGACGACCAGGACCGCGCCCCACGGCCCGTCACGTCCCGGGATGGCGGCCGCGAGCTCCTCGCGGTCGCCGGGGAGGACGGTCGTCGTGACGCGGTCGCTGCCGGTCGCCATGACGGCCGACGCGCCGGGTGGTTCGTCCATCTCCCGCTTCCGCCGTGCCGTGGCGAAGTCGATCGCTTGGCCGAGGACGCCGAACCCACGCGGCAGGTCGAGCAGCCGCGGTGGGATCACACCCGGCGGGACCGCGACCGCCACCGGGACGAGGCGTTCATCGCGGCGTTCCCAGATGGCCACGAGCGCGCGGTCGCCGGCGGCACGCATGTGGTCGGCGACGCGGTCGAGGTCCTCCTGCAGCGTCGTCTGGCCGAACGGCTCGCGGGCGATCGCATCGAGCAGGAGGAGGTCGCGCCGGTGACGGGTGGTGTCCTCGGTCTCCAGGGGAAAGAGGTCCAGGCGGATGTCGTTCCCGCGAGCGGCGTCCTGCCGCCGGCCCGACGTCGACGTCCCTCGCGGCGTCTCGACCGCGCTCCGCTCGGCGAGCGCGAGGAATCGCTGGAGGTCGCCCAGCCGGTAGCGTCGATCACCCCGCGGGTTGATCCGATAGAACCGCAACCGACCGGCGTCGCTCCACGCCCGGACCGTGTTGGGGTGCACGCCGAGCACACGCGCCGCCTTGGTGACGGAGAGCGTCGCGTCGATCGGGCGGGGCGGGACCTGTGTGGTCACCGCCGATATGGAGGAACTGTGAAGTCCACGAGCCCGAGGCTAGCCATCTCACAGTTCTTGCCAATAGGTCGAAGGTCCCGTGCGTGGTGCGTGCGTGTCGGCGGCGCGGGCAGGCCGTTCGGGAGGGTCAGTTCCGCCGTCCGCCGGTCGCCCGCACGTACAGCCCGGTCGCCAGCGCAGCCCCGATCCCGATGACGAGCACCAGCACGACCGCGGTCAGCGGGTCTCCGACGAGGCCTGGTCCCTGCCCGCTGCTCCGCGGATCGCCCCCCATCGCCCCGCTCGGCTCCGGCGAGGCGGCGAGGGCCGTCCGCGTGACGGCGCCGGCCAGCGCCCAGAGGAGTCCGAGCCCCAGCGAGACCAGGCCGGCGACGAACGCGATCGTGGCGTACAGCGGTCGTCGCGGCGCGTCGCCCGCGAGCACGCGCATCGCCTCGTCCCGCTCGAGCGTGGTCAGGATGAGCGGCCGCCCGAGCCCCGCGGTCATCACGACCGCCCCGGTGGCCGGGTCGGTACGCGGGACGCCGGCGACCAGCGCGTGCTCGACCGAGGACACCTGCTCGATCCGCAGCCGGAGGGGCGTGGTTGGCGGCGTATCGGCCGGCACGCGTTCCATCGCGTCCGCCGCGGTGCCGGTCGACTCGCGCGGGATCACGACCAGCCCGTCGCCGAGGGCGGCGTGGTCGATGCCGATCGCGTCGAGGCCCTCACGGACCTCGAAGTCGACCACCTGGCGCTGCTCGTCGATCGTGTTCCAGCCGCCTCGACCCCGCAGCTGGAACCGGACGCGACGGAGGACGAGCGGTCGGTGGGCGTCGTCCTCGAACTCGTCGGTCGCGTCGATGCGACCCTGGATCGCCACGAACCGTGGCGGGCCATCGGCCATCGACCGGGCCTCCGCGACCGACACGACCGGGGCGACCGCCAGGATCCGGCCCACCCGGAAGCCAGCTCCGAACGAGCGCAGGAGCGCGACCCCGACGGCGAGCGCGACCAGGCCCACGACGATCGGGATCAGGGGTGTCACGGCGGCGACTATAGCGGCTGACCGCGCTTGGGCCCGCCGACCCGCCCCGGACATGGAAGGGCCCGAAGGAACCTCCACGACACGTGGGCGTTGATGCGATCGCCGCCGTTAGTATCGTTCGGCCCCTCCGGGCTGCCAGCTACGCTACGGGCCCCGACCCCGCCGGGTCAACGCCGGTCATCCACGAATGTCGCCGGATCGCCCCGACTTATCCACTCCCCGTCCACATCTCGCTGCGGTCCGCCGTCTTCGCCGGGGTCACGTCGCGGACCGGCCCGTCGCCGGGTCGAGCGCGTTGACCTGGCCGTCGAAGCCGGTGAGGACCAGTCGCCCGCCGAGGAGGTCGGCGGCGGTCACGACGTCCGAGTGGGCGACTCGCCACGCCACCGTGCCATCGGCCTCGAGCGCGAACGTCTCGATCTCCGCCTGGACCAGCACGTGCCGTAGGCGCGGCGACCCGAGCAGGGCGATGATCGGCGTGGCCGACCGATGCTCCCAGCGCAGGTCGCCAGCGACCGCGTCGAAGCCATATGCGTGGAAGCCGTAGGCGACGACGAGGAGCCCCTCGGTATCCCAGTACACCGCCCGAGGCTCGTCGTGGATGGTCGACGCGAAACGCGCCGACCACGACCCGCGTGGGCTCTCGAGGCGGAGCTCGGCGCGGCAGAGTGCGTCCGGGTCGTCGCTGACCCTGGGACCCAGGTCGACCAGTGTGCCGCCTGCCTCCGACAGGGCGAAGACCGCGGCCGCCGATCCGCTGCCGCCCCACCGCCAACGGGCACGGAGCCCACCCGGGTAGGTGATCGTCGCGTTCCGAGGTTCGGGCGCGGGTCCGCTCGATCCGGTCGTCCCGGTCACGCGCCCGTCGAGGCGAGCCGGCCCGAGCCTGTGGCGTTGTCGGTCTCGTCGCCGGAGCCGCCGGCATCGCCGCCATCGCCGCCGCCGCCAGTGATGGCCCCAGCCTCGTCGGATGCTCCCGGCCCGGGATCTCGGGGCGACGAGGCGTCCGCCTCGACGTCGGCCGGCCGCCGGTCCTCGGTGATCGGCGCCACGGTGGCGTTGGCCAGCGTCCGGAGCGTGGCCGGCGGGACCTCGAAGACGGCGGTCGGCAGACCGGCCGCCGCCCAGACCGTCGTGTACCGTCCGAGGTCGGGATCCATGATCACGCGAACGGCCCGTTCGAAGCCGATCGGCGGGATGCCCCCGATC
>DATBMM010000166.1:0-20312 GCA_036554825.1 Candidatus Limnocylindrales bacterium | reverse complement strand
CGCGCTGATCGCCGGGTTGGCGTGGCGGGAGGGGACACTCGCCGAGACGATCCGCCTTGCGCGGACCGTCCCGCGTCGCTACGCCCGGTCCGGAGACGCCACCCGATAGGTCCAGACGAGGTTGAACGCGCGACGAAGCGTGGGCTCCACCAGGCCCGAATCGAGTAGGCGGTCCACGGCCACCCGAACGCCCACCCCGTCCGCGGTGTTGTCGTAGTCATCGAAGACGATGACACCACCTGGGGCCACCCGGGGCACCCAGTCGGCGATGTCGCGTTGCACCCCCTCGAGGGTGTGCAGGCCGTCGATGAAGAGCAGGCGGATCGGCCCCGCCGGTCGCTCGCGTGCCGCCAGCTCCGATGTCGTGACCAGAGGCGTCACCCAGTCGTGGAGGCCGGCGCCATCGACATTGGCCTGGAACTCCGCCAAGGAGTCGATCCGTTCCTGACCCGTCTCCTCGAGGAACCAGTCGTCCCCGGTGTGGGGGTCGATGGCGAGGATCCGCTCGGCTCGAACGGAGCGCGACCCGGCCGCGAGGCAGACCGTGGATCGGCCCCACGCGGAGCCGATCTCGACGATGTCCCCTGCCGGCCGCCGGGCACGGGCCAGACGGTAGAGCAGGAACGCATCCGGAAGACGGAGCCAACCCCGGACGTGGCGCACGTGTCGGACCCAGATCGGCAGGAATCGGACGATATCCGGTCGGATCAGCGTCGCCAAGGAGCGGAGATAGGCCGGGATGCGGACTACCCGTTGGAACGGAAACGCCGCATGGAGGTTCCGTGCCGATTTCATCACGAGCCGAGCGTACGTGGTCCATCGGGGCGACTCCAGCCGCTGCCGGTCCCACGGGGCGGCATGACCTTCGGTGCATCCGGGCACCGGGGGCGCACCGCGTAGACTGCCCGAGATGTCGAGCCCGACGCTCGCGGCGGCCCGGACCGCCCCGCTCCTGGATCGGTGGCGTTCGGGCGCTCGTGCGCTCGCGGCGGAGTTCCGCCTGGACGCCGGCCTCATCGCGATCTTCATCGCGTCGCGCATCGTGATCGTGGCCGCGGCGATCGTCGCGGAGTACCTCATCCCGCGGAATCCATTGCTCACGCCGGGGGCCGACGGGCCGATCCTGCGCAGCCTCACGAGCTGGGACGGCTGGTACTACCTCGGCATCGCCGCCAATGGCTACGAAGCCGCGCCGGTCGCGGGGGCCTATTCCAACGTCGCCTTCCCGCCGCTGTACCCGGCCCTGGTGAAGCTGCTGTCGCTGCCCTTCCCGGCATACGCCGGTGTCGTCGCCGTCGTCGTCTCGAACGTCGCGTTCCTGCTGGCGATGGCGCTCATGGTCCGCCTCGCCACGCCGTACATCGGTCGGCGTCGAGCGACGCTGGCCGCCGGCCTGCTGGCGATCTATCCGTTCGCGTCGGCGTTCGCGATGGCGTACACCGAGAGCCTGTTCCTGCTGGTCATGCTCGCGGCGTTCCTCGCCGTGGAGCGCGGCCATCGAGCGTGGGCCGGCGTGTTCCTCGCGCTGACCGTCGCGTGCCGCTTGCAGGGCATCGCGCTGATCCTGCCCCTCGGCTTGCTCATGCTGCGCCAGGACGGGTGGCGGCCCAAGCCATCGCTGCTGTGGCTCGGGCTCGGCCCGCTGGCAGCCGTCGGCTTCCTCGCCTACATCGCGACGGTCACCGGGAGTCCGACGGCATTCCTCGACGCCCAAGAGGCGTGGGGCAGGACGGGCATCGGCAGCGCCGAACCCACAGAGACGATCGGGGCCGGGTTCAGCCCGTATCAGGGGGCCCTGTTGCTGACCCTGCTCGCGACGACCTTCCTGTTCGTCTTCGTCCGGGCCGACCGCATGCCCCTCGAGTACACGCTGGTGCCCGTGCTGTTCATCGCCGCCGAGCTGTCGAGCGGCTCGCTCGAGGCGGTCGGACGGATCACGATGGCCGGCTTCCCGCTGTTCTGGATCCTTGCCAACCGACGGTCCGTCTTCGCCCGGCGCGGCTGGCCGATGGTCTCGGTCGGGCTGTTCGCCATCATCGCGATCCTGTCGTTCGGTGGGTACTGGGTCCCGTGAGCCGCTCGCTCACGCTGGTCCTGCCCGCGTACGACGAGGCAGAACGGATCGGGCCCGCGCTCGACGAGCTGTTCGGCTATCTCGGACGGCGTGACGCGCACGGGCGCGATGGCGCCCCGGGCGCCGCGGCCCTCCCCGAGCGCATCGACGTCCTCGTCGTCGATGACGGCAGCGCGGACGACACCGTGGCACGGGTCGAGGCGCGCCCGGAGGCGGCGGGCTCGCTGCCCGGGATCGGGTTGCGCGTGCTGCGCGTCCCGCACGGGGGCAAGGGCGCGGCGGTGCGCGCCGGCATGCTCGCCGCCGATGGCGATCTCGTGATCTTCGCCGACGCCGACATGGCGACCCCGCCCGACCAGATCCCGCTGCTCGTCGCGCAGCTCGGCGACCACGACGTGGCCCTCGGCTCGCGCATCCAGCCGGACGGCTCGGACATGCGAGCGACGCAACCGGGCTACCGCCGCCTGCTCGGGAAGACGTTCCACGTGCTGGCGTCGCTGTGGGTCGTCGGCCCGGTCCAGGACACGCAGTGCGGGTTCAAAGGGTTCACCCGGGAGGCTGCGCGCGACCTGTTCGAGCGCCAGCGGATCACCAGCATCGTCTTTGACGTCGAGATCATCTACCTCGCCCGACGCCTCGGCTACGGGATGGCGATCGTCCCGATCCGCTGGTTCGACAAGCGCGGCTCGCGGATGCGGGCGAGCCCCGGACTGGCCCTCCGAGTGGCGTGGGACCTGCTGCGCATCCCCCTCATCCATCGACGGAGCCGCCGCCGCGCCGCCGAAGGCGTCTGATGCCCGACGTCACGCCCTCGAGGGTCGCGGCGACGGCCCTGCCGGTCGTCGCCGTCCTGTCGTTCGCGTTCGGGACGGGCGCCACGCTGGGGTTCGCCGGGGACACGCTCGGCTTCGACTTCCTCGCGTACCACCAGGCGGCCGAGCGACTGCTCGCCGGCGAGCCGTTGTACGACATGTCCTACACCGAGACCGGCGGCTTCGGGCTCTTCTACTACCCGCCGACGTTCGCCCCGCTGCTGCTGCCGTTCGGCCTGCTGCGATCCGAGACGGCCATCGTCGCCTGGCTCCTGCTCTCGGTCATCGCGTTCCTGGTCGGCGTTCGGGCCATGCCCGTCTCGCCGACGGTGCGCTGGCTCACGGTGCTCTTCGCGGGCTGGTCGTTCCCGTTCGTCTACGCGGTCAAGCTCGGCCAGGTCGGGCCGATCCTGTTCTGCCTCTTCGCGCTGGGCTGGCGGTGGCTCGACCAGCCGATCGGCCTTGGCACGGTCTCGGCCCTCGGCGCGGCCATCAAGATCCAGCCCGGCCTGATGCTCGTGTGGGCGTTGTTCACGGGGCGGTTCCGGGCCGTGGTCGCCGGTGGCGCCGTGCTGGTCGCGCTCGCGGTCGCGGCCACGGCCCTGGCCGGCCTGCCCGCCTGGTCGGACTTCCTGACCCTGCTCCGGACCGTCAGTGACCCCATCACCACGGAGCACAACTTCACGCCCGGGGCGGTCGCGTACCAGTGGGGCCTGCCGGTCGGGCTCGCCGGGATCGTCCAGCTCGTCAGCACCGTCGCGGCCGCCGGGCTGTTCCTCGCCGCCGTGCGGCTCACGACCGATGAGGTGTCGTACCTGGTCGCGGTCGTGGTCAGCCAGCTCGTGTCGCCGATCCTCTGGGACCACTACGCGATGCTCCTGCTGCTGCCGGTCGCCTACCTCCTGTCGGCCGGCCGCTGGTGGGCGGCCGTGATCCCGGTCGCGACGGTGTGGCCGCTGGTCGGTGTCGTCCCGCCGGTCGTCTACCCGGTCGTGTTCTGGGTCACGCTCGTCGGCCTGTTCGTGGTCGGGCGCGCGGCGCGCGACCCGCGCACGAGCCTGGGGGAGGCGCTGGCGGCGTGATCCGACGGATCGACCCGGGGACGTGGCTCGGGTTCGCGGTCGTCGCGGTGTCAGCGGTGCTGTACTGGCTGGCGAACCGGCAGTTCGATGCGGCCCGGGGCGACTTCTTCTACCTCGCCGATGCCTTCCTGCACGGGCGGACGTGGCTGACCGGTCCGCTCGGGCCGCACGACGTGATCCCCATCGACGGCCGCTATTACGTGCCGTTCGCGCCATTTCCGGCGATCGCCCTGATGCCGATGGTCGCCCTCCTCGGGCCGGTGACCTCGGATCAGGTCGAATCAGGGGTCAACGCGCTCCTTGCCGCGTGCTCCGTCGGGATGTGCTGGTGGTTGCTCGGCCGGATCGGCGTTCGCCGGTCGAGCGATCGGCTCTGGCTGGTCGCGCTGTTCGGGTTCTCCACGCAGATCCTGTGGGTGACCACGCGCGGCGGCGTCTGGCACACCGGCCATCTCATCGCCACGATCCTCACGTTCACCTGCCTGATCGAGCTCCTGGGCCGACGGCGAGCGTGGCTGATCGGGCTGGCCGCCGGTGCGGCCTTCCTGACGCGTGCCCCACTCGCCTTCGCGGTGCCCGTGTACGCCCTCTGGCTGGCCTGGTCGCCCGGTCCCGTGTGGACGAGGCCGACCCTGCCGACCGATGCGGGCGCCTACATCGGTCGCGCTCGCGCCGTCCCGTGGCGGGCGTGGGTCGGGCTGGCGATCGGGGTGGCGCCGTCGATCTTGTTCTTCTTCGCCTACAACCAGCTCCGGTTCGGGACGCCGCTCGAGTCGGGCTACGCGCTGGCGACGCTGCCCGACTGGCTCCAGCGCCAGCGCGACCTCGGGTTGTTCTCGATCAGCCACGTCCCGATGAACCTCGACTACTTCCTGGTGCACCTCCCGCGACCCATCCCTGAGTGGCCGTTCTTCCGACCGGACGGCCTCGGGCTGTCGGTGCTGATCACCAGTCCCGGCCTGCTCTTCGCGCTGCGCGCCGACTGGCGCCGGCCACAGGCTTGGTTCCTCGCCGCCGCGGCCATCCTCGTGCTGATCCCGACGCTCCTCTACTACGGTGGTGGCTGGCTGCAGTACGGCTACCGCTACTTCCTGGATTCGGTGCCGTTCGTGCTCGCCCTGTGCGGGCTTGCCGCCGTGGCACGTGATGGCGTCGGCTGGCCCTGGCGGGCGCTGATCGCCATCGGCATCGGCGTCATGGGCATCGGCGTGTACTGGGCGTACAACCTGTGACCGTCCTGCCGACGGCCGTTCCGGGCCGTCCGCCGCGGTGGCTGCTCGTGCTGGCCGCGATCGGGGGCGCCCTGCTCCTGATCGTCGCGGTCACCCGCTGGGGGACGCCGTCCGACGAGTACGCGTACTGGCTCGCCGCGAAGCGCCTGCTGGCCGGACAGCCGCTGTACGACCCGACCGCCCAGCCCGGCACACCGTACGCGTACTTCTATCCACCACCGCTGGCCCAGGTGCTCGGTCCGTTCACGATCGTCATCCCTGACGCGGTCTACGTCGCGGCGTGGACGGGGCTGCTGCTCGTCTGTCTGTGGTGGCTCGCCGGACGGAGCCCGCTGGTCGCGCTCGCGCTCGTCGCGTTCATCCCGGTGGCCGTCGAGCTCTGGTACCGGAACGTCCATCTCGTCCTTGGCGTCCTGGTCGTCCTCGGGCTCCGGAGATCGCCGGCCTGGCTGGCCGTCGCGGCCGCCATCAAGGGCGCACCGGGGCTCGGGCTGCTGTACTTCGTCGCGGCGCGCCGGTACCGCGACGCGCTGGTGATGGGCGGTGTCGGGGCGGCCATGCTCGCCCTGAGCGTCGCGGTCTCGCCGGGCGCGTGGCGCGAGTTCCTCGACGTGGTCGTCGCCGATGCCGCGGGCGTCGGAGCGAGCATCCTGCCGATCCCGTTCGCCGTACGCGCCGTCGCCGCCGTGGCCCTGGTGATCGTGGCCGGCCTGCTGACGGGCCGCGCGACCAGAGGCCCGGTCGCCGGCGCGCGCGCCGGCTGGATGCACGACCCCCGCTCGGGCGAGGTCCTGTTCGTCGTGGCGCTGATCCTGGCCAATCCGACGTTCTGGGTGACGTCGCTCAGCCTGCTGGTCGCGGTCGTTCCCCTGCTCCGGACGCCGCCCGAGCCATCACGCGGCGACTGAGCAGTCCCCGCGGCGACCGTGGATGGTCGCCTGGTCGTCCCGGTACGCGACCATCCACCCGCTCGCCCCGTCGAGCCAGCGCGACAGGGGCCCACCGGTCGGCAGCAGCGCCACTTCGACGGCGTGGTCGTCGAGCCAGGGCCCGGGATCGACGCGACCCAGCTCGACGGCCACCTGCGACCGCACGGCCGCCTCCGGCGAGTTGCCGTACGCGCCGACCTCCCGACCCGTCGCCCAGCCGACGTAGCCGGCCCAGCCGTAGTCGACGAGCGATCGTCCGGGGCACGTGCCCGCGATCAACGCCTCGACCGCGGCGACCGGCAGACGATGACGGATCGCCGCGTCCTGCGCGGCAGGGGCGATCAGCGTCGTTCCGACGACGAGGATCGCCAGTGGGGCGATGGCGCTCATCCAGGCCGGTGGTCGTGGCGTGGGTGCCGACGGGACGGCCGGTGTGACGCGGGGCCCGTCGCCGCCCGCCACTCGCCGAGCGAGCGCCGCACCAAGGGCGACGGCCAGCAGGCACGAGGCGATGGCCACGAACCGGGCGCTGCTGACGGCCGCGACGGACCACGACAGCGTCGTCAGCAGCAGGAACGCGTCGGGTCGCCGTTCCCGACGCACCACCAGGAGTGCGCCGGTGACCGCCAGGAGCACGATGAACGGGATGGATCCCGGGGCGGTCGGATCGAGCGGCCGCCACTCGATGATCTCGGGGATGAACGCGCTGGCCACACTCCGGTCGAACGGGTAGAGCCACAGACCGGCCCCGTACGGGTTCAGGCACGCGGCGAAAAGCGCACCGGACCCGGCGGCGAGGAGCGGAAGCGGCGTACGAGGCGGCCAGTCACCCAGCCGCCTGCCGATCGGCAGCGCCACCACCGCCAGTCCGATCGTGAGCGGCAGCGCCAGGATGGCGCTCCCGTGGAGGTTTGCCCACAGGAGGCCGATGACCGGCAGGGCGAGCAGCGGCCGGCGATCGCCGGTCCGGAGGTAGCGATCCAGCACGACGACGCCGGCCAGGACGAAGGCGACGTCGAGGGTCTGGGCGCGCGGGGCCCATGCCGCGACCGCGGCCACGCTCGCCGCCAGGACCAGTCCAGCCCGGCCGGCGGGTGGCAGACCCGAAGTGCCGCTGCCAAGGAGGAACCACAGCAGCCCGACGATGACCGCCGTCACCGGCAGGATCAGGACGCTCGTCCCGAACGCCCCGGCGGCGCGGTGGGCGCTCGCCAACAGGACGTCCCATAGCCAGCTGTGCACGACGATGCGCTCGCCGGCCGTCAGCCAGCTGAAGGTCTCGACCGCCGGGATGGCCCCGGTCGCGAGGACCCGGTCGCCGAGACCGATGTGCCACCACGCGTCGGGATCGACCTGCGGCCGCCACGTCGCGACCCATGCCGTCGCCAGCAGGATCGCGGCGAGCGAGCCGCCGATGGGTCCGCGATCGGCCAGGGTTCGGGCCACCCGGGTCGGGTCCACGCGGCCGATGGTAGGTGAACCCACGTCCCGTGAGAGGACCTGCGAGACTGCCCCGATGCGCCGAACCGCCCCGATCGTGGGCATCTTCGTCCTGTCGGGTGCTGCCGGCCTCGTCTACGAGATCGTCTGGTCGCGCCAGCTGGTGCTCGTGTTCGGCAACACGACGCAGGCCGTGTCGGCGATCCTCACGGGGTTCTTCGGGGGCATGGCCATCGGCGCGTTCATCGGTGGCCGGATCGCCGATCGGGTCCGATCACCGCTGCGCATGTACGGCGTCCTCGAGCTGCTGCTGGTCGTCGTGGTCATCGCCACGCCGCTGTCGTTCGGGCTCATCCGCGAGGCGTACCGAGCCATCTACCCCGCGATCGAGGGCACGCCGTGGCTGGTCCTCGTCCGGCTCGGGCTGGCCGTCCTGGCGCTCGGCCCGGCGACGGTGATGATGGGTGCGACGTTCCCGGCCCTCGTCCGCCACTTCGCTCGGGACGAGGCCCTGAGCGGGGCGTTCGGGCGGCTGTACTCGGCCAACACCATCGGCGCGGTGGCTGGGACCCTCATCGCCGGCCTCGTGCTGATCGAACTGCTGGGGCTCTCCGGAGCGCTCCTGGTCGGGGCGACATGCTCCGGGATCGCCGGCCTGATCGCCATCTGGCTCGCTCGCGGCGACCGACCCGTGGAGGCTCGCACAGTCCAGACCCGCGAGTCCGCGGCGCAGGGCGGGCGCCCGTCGATCGTGCTCGCCCTGACGATCGCCTTCCTGTCGGGGCTCACCTCGCTGGGCTACCAGGTCACATGGACGCGGCTGCTGACGTCGGGGACCGGCGGTTACACGTATGTCTTCACCGCCGTCCTGTCGCTGTTCCTGGTCGGGATCGCGCTCGGGGCGTTGCTGTTCACCCGGATGCGGCCGCGGATCGGCAGCCCGCTGCGTGTCCTCGCGCTCTCGCAGGTCGCGGTCGCGGCCCTGGCCATCCTCGGCCTGGTGCTGGTGATCGGCGCGCCACGCCCATTGGACCCGGGCGACCCGGTCGGCTCGGTCGGGGCGCTCGTCGTCGCGGCGATCGCCGTCGTGCTGCCCGTCGCCACGATCCTCGGGATCGCGTTCCCGACCGCGTCGGCGCTGCTCCGCGACGAGCTCGGCGAGGCTGGTTCGGAGTCGGGTGCCCTGCTCGCCGCGAACACGACCGGGGCGATCATCGGCAGTCTGGTCATCCCGTTCGCGCTGATGCCGACCATCGGCTCGCCGGCCATCATCGTGGTGCTGGCCTTGGCCAATGCCGCTCTCGGGATCGTGCTGGCACTCCTGGCCGGCCGGCGTGCGCGGTGGGTCGTGACCGCCGGTTCCGCCGTGCTGGCGGCCATCGCCATCCTCGCCGTTCGGCCCGGGGCGATCGTCCAGCCGAACGTCGCCCTCATCGAGTCCCTGGGCGGGCGGATCTTCGCCTCGAGCGAGGACGAGATCGCATCGGTCCAGGCCGGCCAGAAGTCGTCGACGCCGGAGCTGTGGGTGGCCGGCACGTCGATGACCCTGCTCACCGTCGACGCCAAGCTCATGCCGATCTTGCCCCTCATCGCCCGGCCCGAGTCGGACCGGGCGCTGGTCGTCGCGTTCGGGATGGGGACGGCGTTCCGATCCTCGCTCATCGCCGGGCTGCAGACCGACGTGGTCGAGCTGGTCCCGTCGGTCCCGCGCATGTTCCGCTGGTATTACCCGGACGCCGACGCGGTGCTGGCCGACCCGGACGGCCGCCTGGTCGTGGCGGACGGCCGGAACCACCTCGAGCTCGAGACCGGCCGCTTCGACGTCATCGTCACGGACCCGCCGCCGCCGATCGAGAGCTCCGGCGCGTCGGTCATCTCGTCGCTCGAGTACTACCAGGCCGGCCAGCGCCATCTGGCCCAGGACGGCGTGATGATGCAGTGGGTCCCGTTCGGCGCACCCGAGTCGGAGCTCAAGGAGCACATCCGCACGTTCGCCGCGGTGTACCCGGAGGTGCTCCTCGTCCGCGGCGCGGGCGGCTACGGGTTCTACATGCTCGGCTCGGAGGCGCCGGTGGTCCTCGACCCGGAGGTCGCCCGATCGGTGCTCGAGCGGCCGGGCGTCCTCGACGACATCTCGTCGGCCTACGACTCACCGGCCTCGGATGTCGAGGGCTGGCTGGACGTCATCGACCGCCAGACCTGGCTGACCGACGACCAGGCGCGCGCGTATGCCGGCGATGGCCCGCTGATCACCGACGACCGGCCGAGACCGGAGTACTTCCTCCTGCGCCGCCTGTTCGGCGGCACACGCGGCGGGTAGCCGGCCGGGTCAGCCGGTCGCCGGGCTCCCCAGACCGGGTGGCGGCTCGTAGGCCAGGTCTCGGTCGGCCAGGAGCCGGAAGCGCCGGGACAGCAGGTACGCGGACGCGTACAGCACCAGCACGACCAGCAGGAGGGTCCGGAACCCGGTCAGCAGCGCGAGGTACTCGAGCGCGCCGCCGACCATCGCTCCGATGAGGTTCGAGGCGAAGGCCATGTCGGCCGCCTCGGTGTCGCGGAACGACTGGGTGAACACCAGGTTTGCGAAGAACACGGGTGCGAACGCGATGCCACCGGCCACGACGTAGCGCAGGCCGATCGGCTCGATCAGCAGGCGATCCGGCGGGAGGAGGTACGCCAGCGCGATCGCGCCGAAGAGCGCGAGGTAGAGCGGCACGGGGTTCCTCGGCCGGAACCGGGCATTGATGGCGATCGCCAGCAGGACGCTCGCCAGGATCGCGAAGAACGCGAGGGCGTTGACGATCCAGGTCGTCCCGAACAGGAGACTGAACGACACGAGGCTCTTGGTCTCGAGGAGCATGAAGGCGATGCCGAGCACGAAGAAGTGCGGGCTGAAGCGCCGGATCGGCGTCGAGGTCACGCGGGCGGCGGTCAGCACACCGATCACAGCGAAGATCAAGATGAAGCCGAGGGCGGCGACGTAGTACTGGGCGACGGTCGGCGTCCGCAGGTAGAGGAACGGCCAGTCATCGCTGGCATGCGCGGGCGTCGGCGAGCCGACATCCGGTACGGGATCGACCTGATCGCCCGGCGGTGGGTTGCCCTCCAGCGCGCTGACCGCCGGCCCGCTGGCGAGCACCGCCTCGACTCGGCCGACCAGGCGCACCAGGCGATCCTCGCCGAAGACCGAGGCGAGCATCGAATCGAGCTTCGCGACGATCCAGGGCTCCCGATACAGGTTGTACATCACGAAGATGCCGTCGGGTGTCAGATGGTCCCTGGCCGCGGCCATCGACTCCTCGGTGAAGAGGAAGGACTCGAGTCGGACGTTGGCCGCCGAGCTCGCCAGGGTCAGCGAGTCGGTGAGCGCGTAGACGATGAGGTCGTACTGGTCCTGGGTCGCGTTGAGGAACGCGCGTCCATCGTTGACGTGGACCCTGACCCGCTCGTCGTCGTAGACCTTCTCGGGGTGGTAGCGGTGGCCGATCGCGGCCAGCCCCGGGTCGATCTCGACGGCATCGACGTGGCCGGCACCCCGCCGGAGCGCCAGCGCGACGTCGGATCCCGACCCGGCGCCGATGATCAGCACGCGGTCGAAGGTGCGCTCCGGGAACCAGCGGTAGACCTGGTCGTGGACCTGGCTCTCGGAGGCCCCCTGGCCGTCGAGGATGTTCTGGTGCGGGATCCCGTCGACCGACAAGCTGAACGGCCGGCTGTCCGGATCGGTCAGGGACGTCCGCTCGACGTCGCCCGTCCAGGCTGAGATGCGGTAATAGGGCGACCAGACGTCGCCGGACGCGGTCGCGACCATCGCGGTCGCGGCGATCACGACGACCATCGCCCCGCCGCCGATGGCGGACCATGGGGTGACGCCCGACCCCAGTGCCAGCAGCAGCAGCAGGATGGCGGTGACCGTGAACCACACGGTCGGGTCGGTCTGCAGGTAGGCCAGGATCGCGAAGCCGGCGATGCCGAGCATCGACCCGGCGATGTCGATCCCGTAGGCGCGCAGCGGCGGCATCGCGCGCAGGAGCGGGCCGAGCGGCAACGCAAGGCTGGCGATGAGCGCCGTGACGAGCACCACGAGGAGCGGCAGCACGATGAAGTTCGTGTCCGCGCTGGTCGACGCTTCGAGGCCGAAGAAGAACTCGTTCGGATCGCGCGCCTGGATGTTGAGCTGGGCGCCGTACACGAGCAGCACGGTGGCCAGCAGCAGGATCGGGAACGGTGAGATCGGCAGCTTCACGCCACGCCGCCCGAGCAGGATCCCCAGCCCGATGCCCAGGAAGCTCGCCATCAGCAGGAAGTTCGCGAAGAACCCCACGTACCGGACGTTGGCCGGGATCCAGCGGATGAGCATCAGCTCGACGAACAGCACCGTCGCGCTCGTCAGCAGCAGCCGGATCGGGGCGCCGGCGAGTGGGCCGACGGGGGCGAGCGACCGGCGCGGATCGGGGAGTCTCGACATGGCGCCGAGCGTAGCGGTCGGTGCGCGATGGCACCGCCCGGCTATCCGTCCCGCCGGCCGCGCCGAACGTACTAGTCGGACGCCGTTGCGTTCGCAACCACATCGGCCGCCCGATGCTATCCTCGCGCCGATGACCGCTCCCACGCTCGACGCGGAGCCCGCCTGTCCCGGGCCCCTCGAGGGGCTTCCCACGATCCCCACGGAACACGCGCCCGACCTGCGCGCGGAGCAGCGACCGTTCGATTCGATCCCGCCGGAGACTTGGGATCGCCTCGCGGCGGCGAACCCGTGGGCGACACCGTTCGCCTCGTGGGCCTTCCACCGAGCCTGGTGGGACGCGTACGGCGAGAACGCCCACGACGAGACCCTCGTCGTCTGCGCCGAGGGCGCATCCGGCGACGAGCCCGTGGCGATCGTCCCGCTCATGCACCGGCACGAGGTGGAGCCGACGGACGCGGCGACCCGGACCACGATGCGGCACGCCGACCACGGTGGGCTGACGACCGTGCCGCCGACCGCGAAGGCGATCCTGTTCGGCGCCTCGTACCACGCCGACTACGCCACGATCCTCGCGGCTCCCGCCTCCCTCCCGGCCGTGTCGCGTGCTGTCGCCGAGTACGTCGCGAGCCCAGTGAGCGGCGGCTGGGACGTCGTCGACCTCCGCCGGTTGCGCTGCCAGGATCCGACCGGGACCCAGCTCGCCGCGGCCTTCGACGCAACAGCGGCAGCCGATGGCTGGACGCTTGCCGTCGAGCGCGAGGACGTGTGCCCCGTCGTCACGTTCCCGGACGGTGTCGATATCGAGGGCTTCCTCGCCACGCTCGGCAAGAAGGAGCGCCACGAGATCCGGCGCAAGGTCCGCCGAGCCGAGGCAGCCGGCGAGCTGCGCCTGATCGACTCGGACGACCCGGGGGCCGACCTCGAGCTGTTCATCGAGCTCCACCAGAGGCGCTGGGGCGATCGCGGCCTCTTTCCGAAGACCCGTGGCGGCGAGCAGAGCCGGGTCATGGTCAGGCGGCTCCTGGAGCTGTTCGGCACCCACGGACCGCTGCGGTTGACGATCCTCAAGGTCGGCGACCGGCCGATCGCGACCGGGCTCCATTTCGAGACCCCGACCGACCTGCTCTACTACAACGCCGGCATCGACCCCGACGCCCGCGAGCTCTCGCCGGGCGTCCTGATGATCCACGCCTATGTCCGGCGGGCACTGGAGCGGGGCATCCGCCGGATGGACTTCCTGCGCGGCGACGAGTCCTACAAGTACGAGTGGGGCGCGGTCGACGAACCCATCCAGCGCGTGCTGGTGCGGAGGGCGGCCTGATGGGTCACGGGCACCTGCGCCACGATCCGTGCCTCGAGACCGTCCCGCGCCCGACGACCGTCGGCGGCCCGTCGGCGGCCGACCGGATCCGGGTCGTCGAGCTGCTGGCGACCGGGACGAGCGGCGGCGCCCAGGAGCACGTCTTCGGCCTCGTCACCCGGATGGATCACACCCGCTTCGACGTGTCGGTGGTGTCGCTGTCGAACGGCAGCGCCGTCCGCAAGCTGGAGCGCGCCGGCTTCGACGTGCTCGTCATCGACGACCCGGACGATGCCATCGCCGTCGGCGCGCTGGCCGCCCACCTCGTCGACGTCCGGCCGGACATCCTGCACAACCACATGTACCGGGCCGAGCTCGTCGGCACGCGCGCGGCGATCGCCCTCGAGGAGGTCGGCCACCGCCGGCCGTATGTCGTCTCGACCGTGCACTCCAGCCGAGTCCGCTCGGAGGAGGACCGCGAGATGCTCCGGCTCCTGACGCCCGAGATCGACCAGCTCATCGCGGTCTCGCGCATGATCGAGGACAAGCTCGTGACGGAAGGCCGCACGGCGGCACCCGTCCGACGCATCTACAACGGGGTCGACCTGTCGCGCTACGAGCACACGGAGCCGTGCTGCACGTTGCCCGAGGAGTACGGCATGGAGCCCGGCTCGCAGATCGTCGGCGTCGTCGCGCGGCTGGAACCCGAGAAGGGCCACCCCACGCTGTTCGAGGCCTGGCCGCAGGTCCTGCGCGCGGTGCCGGATGCCTACCTCCTCATCGTCGGTGAGGGCTCGCGCCGGGAGGCGCTCGAGGCCCTGGCGCGCGATCTGGGGATCGCCCACCGGGTCGTGTTCACCGGCAGGCGGGACGACGTTCCCGCCGTCACGGCCGCGCTCGATGTGGCCGTCCTGCCGTCGTATCGCGAGGCCCAGGGGCTGTCGATCCTGGAGGCGCTGGCGTTGTCGCGACCGGTGGTCGCCTCGAACGTCGGCGGCATCCCCGAGATGATCACGGATGGCGTGAACGGCCTGCTCGTCCCGCCCCGCGACGCCGACGCCCTCGCGGCGGCCATCGTGCGCCTGCTGAAGGATCATCCGTTCGCGGACACGCTCGGTCGAGCGGGGCACGACATGGTCCACGACCGCTTCTGCATCGACCTGATGGTCGACGCCGTCCAGGGCATCTACGAGGCCGGTGCCCGGATCGTCCGCCCGACGAGACTCCCCGAGGTAGCCGAGGCCGTCTGAGCCTGGCACTGGGACCATCGGCCGACTTCGGCCGGTGGTGGCGGGGACTACCATCGGCGCCGTGGAGACCGGGACCGCACGCCTGGCGCAACCGCGGGTGACCCTCGAGCGCCTCCGGCGCATCGATTGGCGCTGGATCGCGCTCGCCCTGGGCATCGTCTACCTGGCGCTGTTCCTGACCCGGCCCATGCCGCTATACGACGCCCGCGCGTACTGGATCGCCGATTGGGCGGACCCGTACGCCGTGTCCGGCGAGGGCGAGAAGCACGCGTACCTCTACTCGCCGGCCTTCCTGCAGCTCATCGCGCCACTGCGCGCCTTGCCGTTCGAATGGTTCGGCGCCGCCTGGGTCGTCATCACGGCGGTGACCCTGATCCTGATCACCCGCCATTGGCTCTTCGTCGCGATGCTGGTCCCGGTCACGCTGATCGAGCTCGAGGTCGGGAACATCCACTTCCTGCTCGCGGCGGCGGTCTACCTCGGCATGCGCTATCCGGCGGTCTGGGCGTTCGTGCTCCTGACCAAGGTGACCCCGGGCGTCGGCCTCGTGTGGTTCCTGGTGCGCCGCGAGTGGCGGTCGCTGGCGATCGCCCTCGGCGCGACCGCGCTGATCGTGGGCGTCTCCTTCGTCATGGTCCCGGGGCATTGGGTCGACTGGATCGGGAGCCTTGTCGGGAACGCCCGTCAGCAATGGCCGTATCCGCTGTTCCCGGTGCCGCTCGCCGTGCGCCTCGTTGCGGCGGCGGCGCTCATCGCGTGGGGGGCCCGGACGGATCGGCGCTGGACGTTGATCGTCGGCACGACCCTGGCGATCCCCACGCTGTGGCCAGCGAACCTCGCGATGGCGGTCGGTCTGCCGTTGTTCGTCGACCGCATGCATCGACGCTGACCGCGGAGGTCACGTGACCCTCACCCGCCTGTGGGTGGTGTTGGCGCTGGCGCTGCCCGTCCTCGCGTCCCTGCTCGCGACGATCTCGACCGTCGACCTCGCCTATCACCTGCGGGCGGGCGCCGAGATCCTGGCGACCGGGCGGATCCCGGCCACCGACGGGTGGACGTTCACGATGCTCGGCCAGCCGTGGGTCGACCAGCAGTGGGGCGCCCAGGTCGTCCTGCGGCTCGTCGAGTCGGTGGGCGGCTGGATCGGGCTCGCCGTGTCCCGCGCCGTCGTGGTCGGGCTGATCTTCGGCGGTACGGCGCTGATCGCGCTGCGACGCGGCCTCGACCAGCGAACGGCGGCCATCCTCTCGCTGATCGCGTTCGCGGTGGCGGCGCCGGCGCTCGCCCTCCGTCCGCAGCTGTTCGGGATGCTGTGCTTCGTCGCCGTGCTGCTGCTGGTCGTCGATCGGCGGGCGCATCCCCGCCGGCTGTGGCTGGCCCCGCTGGTCGTCGCGGTCTGGGCGAACCTGCACGGGTCGTTCTTCCTCGGACCCGCAGTGCTCGGCCTGGCCTGGTTGGAGGACCTCCACGACCGCTCGCCGGAGGCGCGTGGGACCCTGCTCATCGGCGTGGTCGCCGCCGCGGCGGCGTGCCTGACACCGAGCGGTCCGCTGGTCTGGCTGTATGCGGCTGGGCTGACGACGAACCCGGCCGTCACGGCGCGCATCACCGAATGGCAACCCACCTCGCTGCGTGACGTACCGGGGCTCCTGTTCTTCGCCTCGGCCGTCGCGGTCGTCGTCCTGATCGCCCGCTCGGGCCGGCGCATCCCGTGGCCGACCCTTGCCTGGCTCGGGTTCTTCTTCCTGATCGGGACGTATGCCCAGCGGGGCGTCGCGTGGTGGCCCATCGCCGCGGTGACGGCCCTGGCGGGCACGCTGATCCCGGCACGGCCCGCCCCGGCGCGGATGGACACGCCGACCATGCGCCGGGTCAACGCGCTGGTCGCGGGCGTGCTGGTCCTGGCCTGTCTGCTCGCCCTGCCCTCGGGCCGCCAGACGGTCCCTGGCGCCGGCGTGCCGGAGGACCTCGTCGAGCCGGCCCCAGCCGGGGTGACGTCCACGCTCCGTGACCTGGTCGCCCCCGGGGACCGGGTGTTCAACCCGCAGAGCTGGGGCTCGTGGTTCGAGTACGCCGTGCCGAACGCCCTCGTTGCGGTCGACTCGCGCATCGAGCTCTTCTCGCGCGACGTCTGGGCCCGGTACGAGTCGGTCGCCGCCGGCGTGGACGGCTGGGACGACCAGCTCGAGGCGTGGGACGTGGCCTTCGTCGTCACGCTGGCGCGGGACACGGCGTTCGCCGAGCGGCTCGAAGCGGCCGGCTGGCGCGAGCTCTACCGGGATGCCGAGGGAGCGGTGTTCACGCACGAGTAGGACCATCGGTGCGGTGACGTCAGGCACCGCACGTCTAGACTCGTGACCATGACCCTCGATCGCCCGGATCTCGACGTCGTCGTCCTCGGCGGCGGCGGGCATGTCGGGCTGCCCCTGAGCCTGACGCTCGCGGACGCGGGCCTGTGCGTCGGCATCTACGACACGAACCAGGCCACGCTCGACCGCATCGCTGCCGGGGAGATGCCCTTCCTCGAGACGGGAGCGGAGGACCTGCTCCGGAAGATCCTGCCGACGGGTCGGCTCGAGCTCGGCGCGTCGGGTTCGATGATCGAACGTGCAGACACCCTCATCGTGGTGGTCGGGACGCCAGTCGACGAGTTCCTCGGACCGTCGATGACGGTGTTCGAGCACGTCGTCAACCAGGTCGCGCCGCACCTGCGCGACGGGTCGCTGGTCGTGCTCCGAAGCACGGTCTACCCGGGCACGACCGCCTACGTCCGCCAGCACCTGGCGGCGGCGGGCTGCCGGGTCGACGTGGCGTTCTGTCCGGAGCGCATCGCGGAGGGCCACGCCCTCGAGGAGCTGCGGACCCTGCCCCAGATCATCGGCGCCGACGACGACCGCGCCGCCGAGCGGGCGACCGCCCTGTTCCGCCGGCTGGTCGACAAGACGGTCCGGACGTCGACCAAGGAGGCCGAGCTCGCCAAGCTCTTCACCAACACCTGGCGGTACATGAAGTTCGCCGTCGCGAACCAGTTCCTGATGATCGCGGACCAGGCCGGCGTCGACTACACCAACGTGCTGCGCGCCATCCGCGAGGACTACCCGCGCGCCGCGGACCTGCCCGGCCCGGGCTTCGCCGCGGGCCCGTGCCTGTTCAAGGACGCGATGCAGCTCGCGGCGTTCACGGCAGACCACTTCCCGATGGGCCAGGCAGCGATGCAGGTCAACGAAGGCCTGCCGGCCTACATCGTGGCGGCGCTCGAGCGCCGCTATGGCGGGCTGGCCGGCAAGACCGTCGGCATCCTGGGGATGGCCTTCAAGGCCGAGTCCGACGACACCCGCGCGTCGCTCTCGTACAAGCTGCGCAAGCTCCTGTCCTGGGCCGGCGCGCGCGTCCTCGCCACCGATCCGTACGTGGATGACGATCGACTCGTGACCCTCGAGTGCGTGCTGGACGAGAGCGATGTCCTGGTCCTCGGCGCACCGCACACCGCGTATCGGGGCCTCCGGATCGGCGGCAAGGACGTCGTCGACGTGTGGGGCGTCCTCGGCCAAGGCATCCGGCTCTGATGCGCATCCTCGTCACGGGCGCGGCCGGGTTCATCAACGGCTACCTCGTCCCGGAGTTGCTGGAGGCCGGTCACGAGGTGATCGGTCTGGACGACTTCTCGAAGTACGGCCGGATCGCCAAGTCCTACGACGACCACCCCTGCTATCGCTTCGTCGAGGGCGATGCCAAGGACACGGCGCTGATGCGCGACCTCGCCGCCGATGTCGACCAGGTCGTGGCGTCCGCGGCGATGATCGGCGGGATCAGCTACTTCCACGAATTCGCCTATGACCTGATCGCCGAGAACGAGCGCATCCTCGCCTCGACGTTCGACGCAGCCATCGCCGCCCACCGCGCGGGTCACCTCCAGCGCATCGTCGTGATGTCGTCCTCGATGGTCTACGAGTCGGCGACCGTCTTCCCGACACCGGAGGGCGCCGAGCTCACGTCCCCGCCACCGATCTCGACGTACGGCTTCCAGAAGCTCGCGTCCGAGTACTTCGCCAAGGGTGCGTGGGAGCAGTATCGGCTGCCGTACACGATCGTCCGCCCGTTCAACTGCGTGGGGATCGGCGAGCGCCGGGCGCTGCGCGACACCGACGTCATGTCGGGCAACGTGAAGCTCGCCCTGTCGCACGTCGTGCCGGACCTCGCCCTGAAGGTGCTCAAGGGCCAGGACCCGCTCCACATCCTTGGCGATGGGTCGCAGGTCCGCCACTACACCTACGGCGGCGACCTGGCTCATGGCATCCGGCTGGCGCTCGAGTCCGATCGGATGGTCAACGAGGACGTCAACCTGTCCACGGCCCGCTCGACGACCGTCCTCGAGCTCGCCGAGTCGATCTGGCGCAAGGTCCATGGCCCAGAGCGCGAGTTCCGGACCGTATCGGACCCGCCGTTCGAGCACGACGTCCAGATGCGCGTCCCCGACGTGCGCAAGGCCCGCGAGCTGCTCGGGTTCGAGGCCACCACCACCCTCGACGAGATGCTCGATGAGGTCATCCCCTGGATCCGCGGCGAGGTGGAGGCCGGCCGACTGTGACCCGGCTCCTGCCGGAGCTCTACGACTCCCGGTTCGACGAACGCGAGGTCAGCGCCAAGGACGCCGTGTGGCGCGAGATCGTCTGGTTCCTGCAGCGCTACGTGGATCCGGCGTCGCCGGTCCTCGACATCGGCTGTGACCGCGGGCACTTCATCCGCTGGGTCGACGCGACGGAGCGCTGGGCGTCCGACATCCGCGACATGCGCGCTGCGGTGCCGGAGGAGATCAGGTTCGTCCAGGCCTCGGGCCTGTCCCTGGCCGACGTCGTCCCCAACGGCTACTTCGGCACGGTCTTCATGAGCAACTACCTCGAGCACCTGGACACGAGCGACGTGGTCATCGACCAGCTGCGGGTCGTCCGTCAGCTGCTGCGCCCGGGCGGACGGGCGATCATCCTGCAGCCGAACATCCGCCTGGTCGGCCCACGCTACTGGGACTTCATCGACCACAAGGTGGCGCTCACCGAGCGGAGCCTGCTCGAGGCCGCGGAGCTGGCCCAGCTGCACACGGTCGAGCTCATCACGCGCTTCCTGCCGTACTCGACGAAGGGCCGCCTGCCTACCGACGCCCGGCTGGTCCGGGCCTACCTCCGCTTCCGGCCGGCGTGGTGGCTGCTCGGCCGCCAGACGCTGTTCGTCGGGGAGGCCCGCGCGTGAGCGCCCCGGAGCTGTCGATCGTGATGCCGGTCTTCAGGGAGGGCGAGGCCATCGTGCCGGCCGTCGAGGCGCTCGGGCGCGATGTCCGGACCCCGCACGAGATCCTCGTCGTGTACGACTTCGACGAGGACCCGACGGTGCCCGTGATCGACCGGCTCGCGGTCGAGCACCCCGCCGTCCGCGGGCTGCGCAACGACCTCGGCCGTGGCGTGCTCAACGCGATGAAGGCCGGCATCGCCGCCGGCCGTGGCGACTACGTCCTGATCACGATGGCCGATGGCTCTGACGAGCCCGCGATCGTCGACCGGATGGTCGATCTGGCCCGGGCTGGGGCCGACGTCGTCGCCGCGTCGCGCTACATGCCCGGCGGGCAGCAGGTCGGTGGGCCGCCACTGAAGCGGTTCATGAGCCGGACCGCTGGTCTGACCCTCCACCGGTTCGCCGGCGTGCCCACCCACGACCCGACCAACAACTTCAAGCT
>DATBMM010000304.1:0-3453 GCA_036554825.1 Candidatus Limnocylindrales bacterium | reverse complement strand
CCTACCAGCCGGTGCCGACCTCGTCCTCGATCGCCTCGAGCGTGGCGATCACGCCGAGGGACACGCCGAAACCGGCGCGCCGCTGGAGCGGCGGCATGACGGTCAGCTGGCCGAGCGGCGGGTCGGCTGGGAACCAGCGGTTCCACTCCTCGTTGAACTCGTCGAAGTCGGACGCGTCCTTGAGCGACCAGTTCGCCCAGACGACCTTCTCCAGGTCGCTGCCCGCGGCCTCGAGCCGAATCTTGAGGTTACCCATGGCGCGACGGGTCTGCTCCTTGATCGTGCCCAGGACGACCTCGTTCGTCTCGAGATCGACCGGACCGATCGACGACACGTAGACCATCCCGTTGGCCACGACGGCCTTGCCATCGCCGCGCGGCACGGGCGTGAACTCGGCATGGGTCGTCATCCGGGCGCCGAACCGGCTCTTGCGCGGCCGGATCGGGTTGTCCGGGTCCTCGGGCGGGATCCCGAACTCGCCGGGCGGCATATCGACGCCTGCGCGCTGGAACTGCCCCATGAACGTCGGCCGGACCCCGGTCGGCTGGAGCGACCCCTCGATCTTCCCGTCGTGGTACCCGGTCTGGATGAACCGGAAGATGTCGTGGGTCAGGATCTCGTCGTCCTCGACGCCGTAGACCTCGGTGATGTTGACGATCTTGCGGCTGCCGTCCTTGAGACGAGCCGTGTGGACGATGATGTCGACGGCCGACGCCATCTGTTCGCGGATCGCCCGCAGCGGCAGCTGGTAGCCCGTCATGAGGACCATCGTCTCGAGGCGATGGAGCATGTCCTTCGGGCTGTTGGCATGCCCGGTCGACAGCGATCCATCGTGGCCGGTGGTCATCGCCTGGAGCATGTCCAGCGCCTCGCCGGCACGGCACTCGCCGACGATGATGCGGTCCGGGCGCATGTGCAGCGCGTTCCGCAGCAGGTGGCGGATCGAGATCTCGCCCTCGCCCTCGAGGTTCGGTGGTCGAGACTCGAGTGTGATGACATGGTCCTGACGGAGCTGCAGCTCGGCCGCGTCCTCGATCGTGACGATGCGCTCGTCGTTCGGGATGAACGATGACAGGACGTTCAGCGTGGTGGTCTTGCCCGACCCGGTCCCCCCCGACACGAACATGTTGAGGCGGGCCTCGATGCACGCCCGGAGGAAATCGAACATCTCGGGCGTCGCTGTCCCGAAGCCGACGAGGTCCTCGACCGTGTATGGCTTCTTCGAGAACTTCCGCACCGTGATGACCGGCCCGACCAGCGACAGCGGCTCGATCACGGCGTTGACGCGCGACCCGTCCGGCAGGCGAGCGTCGACGCGCGGGCTCGACTCGTCGATGCGGCGGCCGAGCGGGGTGATGATCCGGTCGATGACCCGGAGCACGTGCTGATCGTTGAGGAAGACGCTGTCGATCCGCTGGATCTTGCCCCGTCGCTCGATGTAGATGTGATCGGGGCCGTTGACCATGACCTCGGTGATGGTCGGATCGGCGAGGAGCGGTTCGAGGGGCCCGAACCCGGTCACGTCGTGCACCATCTCCTCGACGAGGCGGTCACGCTCCTCGCGGGTGGTCGCGAACCCGCCCTTGGCGATGACGCGGTCGACGAGGGCCTCGATCTTGACCTTCGCCTCGTCGTCCTTGACGTCGACGAGCGTCTTGAACGCGTGGACGACCTCCGACTGCAGGCGCAGGCGCACCTCGCGGATGAGCTCTTCCCGGGCGGGCGTGGGCGCCGGGCGCATGAGGCCGGTGTGGGCCGGCCCGACCGGGATGCCGACCATGGCCCTCTCGTGGCCGTTCGACGCGGGCGGCGAGCTGATCGGCGAGGCGGCCGGGGCAACCGGCGCGATCGGGGTGGACGGGGTCGCAGCCGGTGGGGCGACGGCGGTCGCCCCGTTGGAGCCGTTGGTGGCATCGGTCGGCGCAGACGGATCCACCGCCGTCTCGGGCAGAGGCTGCCCGGCCGCGGCGGCGGCGGCGGCTTCGCGCGCCTTCTGGGCGCGCTCCATCCGTTGGAGCAGAGACATGACCTGGATCTCCCCCTGAGACGAGGTCGACATGTCCCCGGGCGGTTTGCCCCCTCACCCGGGGTCCTGGTGAAGGGTAGTCCTTTCTTCCTATCCTGGGGTGCTCGGGCGCACCATCTCCCAGAATGCGGTGCGTCCGCAACACCCGGTGGCATCCGTCGCGCTGGTCGTACCGCATCCGGCGGCACGAACGGCGCGTATCGTTCGGTGATGGCGCCTCGAGGGTCCCGCGCCCTGGTGATGGCGGCGACCGCCGTCCTCGCCGCGGCCGCGTGTGCGAATCAGGCCCCGTCCCCGGCTCCCCTCACGTCCCCGAGCGCGCCTCCGGCCAGCCCGGCCGTGAGTGCCACGCCGTCGGCCGCGCTCGTGCCCATCGGTTCGGCCGGCGCGATCGCGCTCCTCGCCGCCAACGGCACGCTCTCGATCGTCGATTCGGATGGGACCGAGGCCCAGTTGTCCGACACCGCCGACGGTCTGTTCGGCTTCCCGACCTGGTCGCCGGACGGCTCGCACATCGCGGCGATCCGGTCGGATGGCACGCAGACGTCAGTGGTTGTTTTCAAGGCGGCGGATGCGGGCGCCGCGATCGACCCCACCGTCATCTTCCAGCGGCCGAACGCCTCCCCGTTCTACCTGTACTGGGCGCCGGACGGCGAGACGGTCTCCTTCCTCGCAACCGAGGGCGAGGTCCTCTCCTTGCGGGTGGCGCCGGCCGACGGGAGCGCCCCGGTTGACGGCACCGGGGCCGGTTCCGTCGTCCGCTCGGGCAACCCGTTCTACTACGACTGGCTCGCCAACGACCGCCTGTTGGCGCACATCGGCGCCGGCTCGGAGGCGTTCCTCGGGGCGATCGGGCTCGACGGCCGGGCCGCAGCTTCCACGATCGACTCGCCCGGCGACTTCCGGTCGGCCGTCGTGAGCGCCGATCATGGGTCGATCGCCTTCGTCCGCGGGGCCATCGGCGGCCCCGGCGAGGTGGTCATCTCCGCGCTCGATGGCTCGAACGAGCACGCGATGTCGGTGTTCGGTCAGACCGCCCTGCTGTTCGATCCGGTCGGCGGTCGCGTGGCGTCGATCGGGTCGATCGACCCGGGGGACACCGCGGGCTTCCCGCTGGGCCCGCTGCGGCTCATCGACGCCGCGTCAGGTGAGGTCCGGACCCTCATCGACGGGTACGTCGTGAGCTTCTGGTGGTCCCCGGACGGTTCGACGATCGCCGCGCTGCGGGTGCAGCCCACGATCGGGTCGGCGGCGCCGTCCGGCGCCTCGCAGCAGCCAGAGGGCATGACCGAGGTCCGCCTGCTGTTCATCGACGTCGCGTCGGGCCGGATCCTGTCGCAGCCGGTCGTCCAGCCGGGGGAACGATTCGTGAGCGCGTTGCTGGCCTACTTCGACCAGTACGCCCTGAGCCACCGCGTGTGGGCGCC
>DATBMM010000239.1:0-9241 GCA_036554825.1 Candidatus Limnocylindrales bacterium | reverse complement strand
GCCAGCGGGTCGTGGATGAACGCGCCGTAGAAGCCGTCGTAGCGCTCGTGGAACTCGTAGTACCAGCGCAGGGCGTCGGCCAGGAACCGGATGACCGGGTTCGACGCGACCGAGCCACTGGTCGCCAGGGGATCGTCGGATGGGCGGACCATCGAGTCGTCCGGGGTACTGCCGGCCCGTCGGGCGAGGGCCACGACGTGCTCGGGACCGATGCGTGCCCCCTCCGTCACGTCCAGCCCGAGCGCGACCGGTCGCGGGATCGACGGGTCGGCGGCGATGGCGTCGGACCATGCGCGGAAGGCGATCCTGGCCGCCTCGGGGTCGCAGTGGATGTTCCATTCGGTGGTCGGCGTGGTGTTGCCCGGCGCTCCGAACGCGCCGCCCATGAGGACGTGGCGCCGGAGCAGGCGTGGGAGGTCGGGCTCCCGCTCCAGCGCGACGGCCAGGTTGGTCAACGGCCCGAGCGTGACGAGCGTGATCTCGCCCGGTCGGGCGCGAGCGGCCTCGACGATGACGTCGACGCCGTGGCGTCCGCTGGCGTCCCGCGCGGGCGGCGCCAGCTCGGCGTAGCCGACGCCGGCCGGGCCATGGGTCTCGGGCGTCGTCTCGAGCGGTCGCTCGAGCGGGATCTCGCGGCCGACGGCCACTTCGATGTCGGGACGGCCGACGAGATCGAGCAAGGCAAGCGTGTTGACCGCGACCTGGCCGGCCTCGGTGTTGCCGGACACGCACGTCACGGCGGCGAGATCGGCCTCGGGAGAGCCCACGGCATAGAGCAGGGCGAGGCTGTCGTCGATGCCCGTGTCGACGTCGAGGATCAGCGGGACGGTGGGGGAGACGGTCACGGCTCGATGCTAGCGGAGCGGACGCCATCGATCCGCCAGACCGGCCGGCCGGCACCCAGGCGCCGCGCCCATGAGGAGCCGGACGCGGTGAGGTCATCCGCTGTCGCGGGGCGCATGCCGCTCAGCTGTAGCCCGACGCCACGCCACGCGTCCGCGATGGCCGGCCACATCGCGTCGTCCAGGCAGTCGATGCCGTCGACGCGATCCGAGGGCACGACCGAGGCGAGGAGCTCGAGCCGGCCGCCGGGTCGGAGGGTCGACGCGATGCCGCCCAACGCCTGCCCATCCACGCCGAGGGCGCCTCGCAGCAATGAGCCCCAGGGCAGCGTCACTGTCACGAGATCGGCCTCGCCGGCGAACGGCGTCGACGCGAGGACCTCCGCACCGGTAGCGATGAACAGGGTGTTCCGCGGACCCCGTCGATCGGCGCGTCGGGACGCCTCGGCCATCGACGCGCCCGCGGCGTCGATGCCGATGACCAGCGCCGTCGGATCGGCGCTCGCTCGGGCGAGGACGGCTCGACCGTCGCCCGTCCCGAGATCCATGACCACCCGGTCGGCCCGGGCGATCAAGCTGGAGACTTAACCGACGTCCACCTCGAGGGTCCGCCGGCCGATGACCTGTCGCATGGGGCCGGAGTCTACACTCCTTCGGTGAACCCACCGATCGGACCGTACGTCCGACTGCCCGCGACCGTCGAGCCGTGGGATCCGCGGGTGCTCGAGGCGGCCAGCGCGGTGGTAGCGCTCATCGCGGAGCGGCGCCCGGACCTCCGTGTCGAGCACATCGGCAGCACGGCCGTCCCGGGTCTGCCGGGCAAGGGCATCCTCGACCTGGCGATCGCGACCGCGCCGGAGGACGTGCCCGTCGTGGCCGCGATGCTGCGTGAGCTCGGGTTCGCGCCGCAGCCCGGACCCGACCCGTTCCCGCCGAGCCGGCCGTTGCTGGTCGGGTCGATCGAGCGTGCCGGCACGACGTTCCGCATCCACTGCCACGTCCAGCCCGGCACCGAGGAGCTCGGCAGGGACGTGGCCTTCCGGGACGCACTCCGTGTCGATCCAGCCTTGGTCGCGAGCTATGCCGCGCTCAAGACCGACATCGTCGAGGACGAGACGCTCGAGCCGCACCAGTACTCGTACCGCAAGCAGGCATGGATCACCGACGTCCACCGCCGGCTGGGGATCGCGCGACCGCCGATCGTCCCACCGGCGACCATCGGCATCCTCGGCGGGGGCCAGCTCGGGCGGATGATCGGTCAGGCCGCTCGGGCGATGGGCTACCGGATCGCGATCCTCGACCCGGACCCGGCGTGTCCGGCCGCGGCCATCGCCGACCGCGTGATCGTCTCGGGCTACGACGACGTCGGCGGGGCCCTCCGCCTCGCCGAGGCCAGCGACGTGGTGACCTACGAGCTGGAGCACGTGGCGACGGACGTGGTCGACGCCGTCGAGACGCTGCGGCCGGTCCGGCCCGGTCGCCTGCCGCTCCGCATCACCCAGGACCGCCTCGCCGAGCGACGGTTCCTCGAGGCGGCGGGTGTGGCGGTCGCGCCGTGGCGAGAGATCCGGACGCCCGACGACCTGCGCATCGCCGCTGACGAGATCGGGCTGCCGCTGCGCCTCAAGGTCGCGACCGGTGGCTACGACGGCCGAGGCCAGCTCCGGATCGCCCGGGAGGAGGACCTCGACGACGCGCTCGCACGGCTGGGCCGCCCCGCTGGCGAGCCGCTGCTCCTCGAGGCGGAGCTGGCGTTCCGGGCCGAGCTGTCGATCGTGGTCGCCCGCAGCCTGGCCGGCGACATCGCGACGTATCCCCTGGCCTGCAATCGCCACCAGGTGGGCATCCTCGTCGAGTCGATGGCCCCGGCCTCGCTCGAGCCGGGCGTGTCCGACGGCGCCGTGGCGATCGGCCAGCGCCTGGCCGTGTTGATGGGCCTGACCGGCACGCTCACCGTCGAGCTGTTCCTCATGCCCGACGGCCGGCTCGTCGCGAACGAGCTGGCGCCGCGCGTCCACAACAGCGGCCACTGGACGATCGAGGGCGCCGCGACGTCGCAGTTCGAGCAGCACGTGCGGGCGATCTGCGGTCTGGATCTCGGAGCGACCGACGCGCTGTCGCCGACCGCGATGGTCAACCTGCTGGGGGCCGGCCCGGTGCGAGCGGCTCGTCTGGAACCGGGCGGTCTGGCCAGGGCGATGGCCGACCCGACGGTCCATCTCCACCTGTACGACAAGCGCCAGGTCTTCGAGCGTCGCAAGATGGGCCATGTGACCGCGATGGGACCAACGACCGGCGAGGCGCTGGCGCGGGCACAGGCCGCGCTCGAGGAGCTCCACTGGGAGGACGCTCCAGGCAGCACCGCGGGGGCCGGCCGATGACGGCGCCGGGCCGTCCGCTCGTCGGGGTGGTCGGCGGGAGCCGCTCGGACTTCCCGGTCCTCGAGGGCGCGGTCGACGTGCTCGGCGAGCTCGGTGTCCCGGCCGAGCTCCGGGTCGTGTCCGCCCACCGCACGCCCGACCACCTGTTCCGGTACGCCGAAGAGGCCGCGGGGCGCGGCCTGCGCGTGATCATCGCCGGGGCGGGAGGAGCCGCGCACCTGCCCGGCATGCTCGCCGCGAAGACGACCTTGCCGGTCATCGGCGTGCCGATCCCGACCCAGCACCTCGGGGGCATGGATTCGCTGCTGTCGATCGTCCAGATGCCGCGCGGGATCCCGGTCGCGACGGTCGCCATCGGCAACGCCGTCAACGCCGGCCTCCTAGCCGCGTCGATCCTGGCGCTCGGCGACGCGGAACTCGCCGGGCGCCTGGCGGCGTGGCGCGAGCGTCAGACCGCGTCGGTCATGGACGATCCGACGAACGCCGGCACCACCAGCGACGCCGAGGGCTGAGACGGTCGCAGGCGGCTCCGTCGGCGGGCGTCAGTCCGCCAGGACGGGGCCGGTCGCGGCGATGCCACGATGCTCGGCCAGGTGCAGGCCGAGGTCGAGCAGCGTCTTGATCGCGACGAGGATGGCAACGGCGACCACCGGCGCGCCCGTGAACATGACGGCCATGGCGCCGAAGATGATCGTGAGGTGCAGCGCGATCAGCCGGCGATAGGGGGCGAACATCAGCCCGGCCGGCGTCACGCTGCGGTATTCGCCGCCGCGCAGGAAGTTCCACCAGAACGACAGCCCGTGGCTGATGGCCAGCGCCACGGCCGCGAACAGGACCGCCCCGATGCCGAGCTCCATCCTCGTGTCCGACGCCATCGATAGGAACGCCGGCAGCGTCAGCACGAAGATCCCGTGCACGAACCAGAAGATCCCATAGTGGACGACGAAGAACGGGATGAGCGCCGGCTTGGAGAGCTGGGTGGCAGGGCGCCCGTTGACCATGAAGGTGAGCGGCGACGGGTTCGCAGCGGTCTCGCCCGTCGCGGCCGACATCTTCAGCACGTTGATGACGCCGACGGTGCCGTTCTCCAGCCAGTAGATGACCAGGACGTTCCACACGCTCCAGCCGAGGAACACGACCCCGACCAGCGGGATCATGTTGGCCACGACGAGCGCGATCACGGCCCCCGCCGACGAGCTGACGCGGTACCAGGCGAGGATGCGGTCCACGCTCGGATGCTAGCGGGTCAGGGAAGACCCTCCGCGCGGCCGCCTCCCGCTGTCGTTCTGGCTGTCGTCCCGGCTCGCGTCGCCGTCGAGATCACGCGTCGCCGGGCGTGCGCTTCCCCTTGGCCCCCGTGACCGTCAACGTCTGCTCGTCCGCTCCCCGAACGACCACGACGTCGTAGGGAGGCGTCAGCGTGGCCAGCGCATCCTGGAGGTCGTCGGCGTCGCGGATCTCCCGCCCACCGGCCGACACGATCAGGTCTCCGACGGCGACTCCAGCGGCATCGGCGGCACTGCCATCCTCGACGCCTCGGACCAGGATCCCGTCGCGCTCGGGCAGCCCGACCGACCGGCGCAGCCGTCGGGCGACGTGGTTCGGCGCGATCGCGACCCCGAGCCGTGGCCGCTCCACCGACTCCCCCGCGCCCAACGCCTCGACGCGCGCGCGAAGCGCGGCGTCCGCGGGGAGGGCGAGGTAGAAGCCCTCGCCGATCCGGTTCGTGTTCAGGCCGATCAGGCGGCCCTCCGCGTCGACCAGCGGACCGCCCGACGATCCGGGCGCCAGCGGCGCGGTGTGCTCGATGCTGCCGGAGATCCGCCGGCCGCCCGGACCCCGGAACGAACGGGCGACCGACGACACGAAGCCGACGGTGACGCGGGTGCCCCCGCCGTACGTAGCGGCGGCGCCGAAGACCGCGTCACCGACACCGGGAGCGTCCCCGGTGCCCCAATCGAGCGCCGTCGCACCGTCGGTCTCGATCGCGATCACGGCCAGGTCGCCGTCGGGATCCACACCGCGGACCTCGCCACGGGCCGACCGGCGGTCGCTGAATGTGATCGTCACCTCGTGGCCGCGAAGGTTGTGGGCGTTGGTCAGGACCCGACCATCCGCGACCACGACACCCGACCCGCGGCCGTCGCGGCCGACCCCGACGATGGACGGGCCGACGCGCTCGGCGACCGCGGCGATGGCCCGGCCGATCTCTTCGATGCTGCTCATCCTGCTCTCCTGCCTGACAGCGAAGTGTGTCACTAGTGACTTGCAAGTTACTACTGACGATGCGACCTGGCAACCCCCGACCGGCTACCATCGATCCGCGATGACCGACGCCCGCACGACCGACCGCCGCCCCCTGCCGCTCGAGGCTGCGCTGGACCGGGTCGGCGATCGCTGGAGCCTGTTGCTCGTCGAGGCGCTCCTCGACGGCCCCCGCCGGTTCGGCGATCTCGGCGAGACGCTGCCCGGCATCGCGCCGAACATCCTGACCGATCGCCTGCGCCGCCTCGAACGGGCGGGCATCCTCCGGTCGAGCCCGTACCAGGACCGACCGACTCGCTACGCCTACGAGCTGACCGCCGCCGGGCGGGCGCTCGCCTCGGCGCTGCGTCTGCTGGCCGACTGGGGTGCCCGCCGCTCGAACGATGTCGAGCCATTGCGCCACGGCGTCTGCGGCACGGCCCTCGAGACCCGCTACTTCTGCCCGACGTGCAGCACCGTCGTCGACGCGTCCGACGCGCACGAGGACCGCCTGCTCTAGGTCGGCGCGGCTCCCCGTCTACACTCGGGTCGAGATGGACGACGAACGCTGGGAGCCGGGCATGCCGGTGCTCGATCGGCAACCGGTGCGCCCGACGACCCTCCCGAGCAGCCTTCCGCCGAGCCTGCAGCGCCTCCCGCCGCGGTCGGTCCCGGAGGTGGCGCCGACGCCGCTGCAGAAGCACTACATCACGCTGTCGGTGCCGGTGCTGATCGCGGGCGCGATCGCCATCACGGCGCTCAACCTCGGGGCTCGCCTCGGCGACCCATCGGTGAAGCTGTGCGTGCTGGTCGCCGCGCCGCTCTTGGTGATCACGACCGCCGATGCCATCGTGCGTATCTGGCGTTCCGCCTGGGCCTGGATGCCAGTCGACCGTGGCAAGGGCTGGTTCCGCCTGGCGTGGGTCGTCGTGAGCGCCGTCGGCCTGGCCGCGCTCGTGGCCGGTGCCGTCGTCGTGGTGCTCGCCTAGGCATGGACGCCTTCGATCTCGGCCCCGACGGGCGGTCGACCGACCTCCAGCCCGGTGCCGGGGTGCCCGACTGGATCGCCCGCACGCTCAACTTCTGCTCGAGCTGTGGCGCAGAGCTGCGGTTCGGGTCGATCGATGGCGAGGACCGGGACCGCCTGTCATGCTCGTCGTGCGGACACATCGCGTACGTCAACCCGCGCCTGGTGGTGACGACGCTGCCGGTCACGCCGGACGGCGAGCTGGTCCTCCTGCGCCGCGGCATCGAACCCGGCCGCGGCTCGTGGGCGCAGCCCGGCGGCTTCCTCGAGGTCGACGAGACCGTCCACCAGGCCGCGATCCGCGAGACGTTCGAGGAGACCGGCCTCGTCGTCGAGCCGGGCGAGATCATCGGCCTGTACACGCGGCTCGAGGCCGCCGTCGTCACGATCGCGTTCGAGTCGAAGGTCGTCGGTGGGACGGCAGCGCCGACGCGCGAGGCCCTGGAGATCGCGACCTTCGCGCCCGAGACGATCCCATGGTCCGGGCTCGCCTTCCGGACCACGATGTGGATGCTGCGCGACTGGCTCGATCGGCGCCATCCGGGGCTGGGCTGGCCGCCGGGCGAGCGCGGCTTCTAGCGGTCAGGCGGGGGCAGGAAGTTGGTCCCGAACGGGATGCCGCCCATCAGGCCGTCCTCGCCGGTCGTGTGGAGGGTCCCCGCCGCGCCCGCCGGGATCCGTGGCCCGGTCTCCTCGGGGATGTACACGTACGAGCGCACCGTGAACGGGTGACGCGTCTCGTCGATCGGCCGGCCGGCAGCGTCGACCGCGACGATGAACGAGGGCCAGGCGCCGCCGGGCGGAGGTGGCGTGAGGCTGAAACGACTCTCGAACGGGACCCACGCTCCATGGCCGTGGCCCGTCGGGTCCAGCGGAGCCGTCGCGATCGACTCGCCGGACGCCGCCTGGAGCACGATCCGGACGACGCCGAGCGACTCGGGCACACGGCCGCGCACCACGACCTCGCGCGTCGACACGGCGACCTCCTGGCGAGGCGACGGGACCGCCTCCGTCGCCCGGGCGGCGAGCGACGGGGCGTCCCTCTCCGTGGGGACGCTCCGACTGCCGCCGGTCAGGGCGATGCCGACGACCGCGCCGAGGACCGCCACCCAGGCGAGCACGGCGCGCGGGCCGCGCCCGCCCGGCCCGCGCCTGCCCGGCGGGTCGGTCCGGCCCGAGAAGGCCGCCTCAGCTGATGTCGATGAAGACGTTCTTCGTCTCCGTGTACAGGTCGAGGGCGGCCATCCCGAGCTCCCGGCCGATGCCCGACATCTTGTACCCGCCGAAGGGCGCCTCGGTGTGGACGGAGCTGTTCGAGTTGATGCTGATCACGCCCGACTGGAGGGCTCGCGCCGCGCGCATCGCCTTCCCGATGTCGCGGCTCCAGATCGACCCCGACAGGCCATACGGCGTGGCATTGGCCAGCGCGAGCGCTTCCTCCTCGGTGTCGAACGGGATGACCGACACCACAGGGCCGAAGATCTCCTCGCGCGCGATGCGCATGTCGTTGTCGACGCCGTCGAAGACGGTCGGCAGCAGGTACGCGCCGTTGGCGAGCGCGGGGTCCTCGGGCGCGCCGCCGCCGACGACCAGGGTCGCGCCCTCGCCCAGGCCGATCTCGATGTAGTCCTTGACCCGATCGCGCTGCTTGGCGCTGACCAGTGGGCCGACCTCGGTGGCCTCGTCGGCCGGATCGCCGACCTTGACGTTCCGGGTCGCATCGGCGAACAGCTGGACCACCCGCTCGTGCACGGAACGCTCGACAAGGATCCGGCTGCGGGCACAGCAGTCTTGTCCGCAGTTGTCGAAGACGCTGTACGGCGACTCCTTGGCGAACCGCTCGAGGTCCGCATCGGCGAACACGATGTTCGGGCTCTTGCCGCCAAGCTCGAGCGAGATCTTCTTCACGTTGCTCGAGGCCAGCCGCATGATCTCCTGGCCGGTCGTGGTCTCGCCCGTGAAGGCGACCTTGCCGATGCCGGGGTGCGCGGCGATCGACGCCCCGACCGTCCCGCCTGGGCCTGTCACGACGTTGAGCACGCCGGGCGGGACGCCGGCCTCAAGGGCCAGCTCGCCGAGACGGATCGCGGTCAGCGGCGTGTACGAGGCCGGCTTCAGGATCGCGGTGTTGCCGGCGGCGAGCGCGGGGGCGACCTTCCAGGCGGCCATGAGGAGCGGGAAGTTCCACGGGACGATGAGTCCCACGACCCCGATGGGCTCGCGCAGGGTCATGTCGATGCCCGGCTTCGAGACCGGGATCGTCTGGCCGTAGATCTTGTTGGCGGCGCCCGCGTAGTAGTCGAAGACGAGGCTTGCTCCGATGATCTCGCCACGGGCCGAGGTGATCGGTTTGCCGCCGTTGCGGCTCTCGAGCCAGGCCAGCTCCTCGCTGTTCTTCTTGATCAGGTCGGCGAGCTTGCTGAGGCTCCGGCCGCGCTTGCCGGCGGCCCAGTTCGCCCAGCCCTTGCGCTCATCGAAGGCGCCTCGCGCGGCGTCGACGGCCTTGTCGACGTCGGCGCGGCCACCGAGCGGCGCGGTCGCGATGACCGTTCCGGTCGCGGGGTTGACGATCTCGAAGGTCTGGCCGTCGGCTGCCTCGGCGGACTCGCCGCCGATCGGCCTGTGGGCGGCAGCGGCGTATCATCGACCGCCTATCCCTGCCCGTCCGGCACGCAGCTGAGGTCGACACCCGATGACCACAGGATCCACGGCTCCCTCCGCCGAGTCGGAGGCCCCCACGACCACCC
>DATBMM010000228.1:0-1996 GCA_036554825.1 Candidatus Limnocylindrales bacterium | reverse complement strand
AGACTCATGGCTGAGGTGGGCACCAGACTCACCCCGGAATCGATGACGGCCGGGCCATCAAACAGGCTCGGCTGAGCACGAATCGGCGTCCGAATCGGCCATCCACGGGCTCCGGACTTCGGATCAGATGGTCGGGGGTTCGAATCCCTCCGGGCGGGCCACTGTCATGAGTCGCGACATGTGCGACACATGAGTCGCGACATCGGCGACACATGGGTCAGTCAGTCGCTCGGAGACCCCGGCCAACGACCGGGGTCTCGTCGTGTGTTGCGCCAGTAGCCTTTGTCGGGCTCGATGCGATGGGACGAGAGGATCTCGCCGGTGTCGAGACTGACGAGCGTGACCGCCTGCTCGTCGACGATGGCCAGGACCCGCCGCCGGGCGTGGGCCACGCCGGCGTTGAGGTGGTGGAGGCGGCCGGCTCGGCGCAGGGTCATGGCGCCCTTGCCATCGGTGACGTCGTAACGGAGACGGAAGTGGCCCGACGCCGCGCGCCCGGCCGGACACGTCTTGGGACGCGCGGCATAGGCCTCGGCGGGCGGGATCCGGCCGATCGCCCGGTGCGGCCGTCGTTCGTTGTACTCGACGCGGAAGCGATCGAGCTGCGCCTGCAGCTCGCTCAGGGAGTGTGCGGCCGGCTGGCTCGCGAGCCAGCGCTTCAACGTCTGGTGGAAGCGTTCGATCTTGCCCTGGGTCTGGGGATGGCCCGGTGACCCGTTCTTCTGGCGGATGCCGAGGTAGGCGAGCAGGTACTCGAAGCCGTTGCGGCCGCCGGTGAAGCGCGAGGTGTAGACGGCGGCGTTGTCGGTCAGGGTCGAGGCGGGCCAACCGTGCGCCTCGCCCGCGGCGACGAAGGTCGCCACCACGTCGTCGCCTCCGACCCGGGCGCAGGCGGTCAGGCCGAGCAGGTAGCGGGAGTGGTCGTCGAGCCAGTCGATGATCTCGACCTCGCAGTCGTCGACCAGCCGCCAGTGGGTGAAGTCCGACTGCCAGCACTCATTGGGCGCCGCGGCCTCGAACCGGATCCACGAGCCGCGCGGGCGCTTGTCGTGGCTCGGCGACGACGAGACCCGCGGCGTGGAGGACACGCCGGATGGTCGAGGTCGAGGGGACCGGCAGACCCGCACGCCCGAGGTGCCAGGCGATCGTCACCGGGCCGCTGTCGAGGCCGCCGGCGGTGAGCTCGATACGCAGGGCCAGGATCCGCGTCCGGACGGTCTCGGACGTCCGGCGCGGGTTGGTCGCCGGTCGTCGCGAGCGCGGCTCGAGGGCGTCGAGCCCACCCTCCCGGTAGCGACGCAGGAGCCGATGCAGGTGCCCCCGGCTGATCCCATGCTCGGCCGCCACGGCCGTGACCGACAGCTGTTGTGCGACGACCTTGAGGACGGCCACCCGATGCTTCGACATGCGTCCGACTGTCACGCATGTCGCGACTCACCAGTGACCTATCACCTGTCACACATGTCGTGGACTCCGACACTGCCGGGGGCGCCACCACGCCCGCCGCGTGGCCACGTCATGACCAATCGCCCGGCATTCCGGGCGGTGCGGCAGATGCGCTGGTGCTCGGCCGCGACCGACCATGTGTACCTGACCGACGCGCGCCGCCGGCGGGCGTCGCGTGCGCGCTCGGCGGACGGGGCCCGCGATCGATTCGCCAGTCCCGCATCACGTGCCGATGTCGCACGCACCGACGGTCCCGGACCGGGAGGGTGACAAGGAGGTTCACAATGGAGTTCGAACGAGCTCGGATGGAGCGCTCGCTGTCGACCGCACTCCAGGCGGTGATGGCGCGAAGGGGCCCCAGACCGACCCGTGACCGTCCCGAGATCCGCGTGTGGCGACCGCGACTCGAGGAGTACGGCAGCAGATTCGTCGCCTTCGTCGGCGCCCGATCGCGTCAGGCGGGAAGGAGTCACAGCATGCGGACGATCGCGCGGTTCATGACCGCCATCTTCAGTGCCCTGATGGTCGCCTCCATCGCGGGCACGGTAGC
>DATBMM010000216.1:0-10127 GCA_036554825.1 Candidatus Limnocylindrales bacterium | reverse complement strand
GATCGTCATGAAGTACTGGCGCATCAGGAAGACGTCGTAGGCGTTCGCGAAGAACGCCGGCACGAGCAACGGCAGCCACGTCCCGACCCAGCCGAGCTTCTGGAAGACGGTGTACGTCGGGATGATCGTGACGGCAGCCGGCAGGAAGATCGTCGCGATCAAGAGCGTGAACAGCAGGCCGCGCCCGGGGAACCGGAACCGCGCGAACCCGTACGCCACGAGCGTGCACGAGATCAGCGTCCCGATCGTCGAGATGACCGCGATGGCGATGGTGTTGAACAGCAACCGCGGATAGTCGATGAGATCCCAGACCTCGGCGAAGTTCTCCCAGTGCGGGGCGAACTGCCAGACGGGCTCGAGCGTGCGCCACGACCCATCCCACTCCAGCGGTGGCGCCGCCGGGTCGGCAGGATCGACGAACGTGCTCTGTCGGCGACCGGCCTCGAACAGCGCCAGCTGGCGGGTCGAACCGTCCGGCAGCGGGACATTGAGGATCGGCAGGTCCTCACCCTGGTAGGTGAAGGTCACCGGGTCGGCCGGGTACAGCGGCGAATGGGCCTGCGTGATCTGCTCGACGCTCTTGAGCGAGTACGAGATCGAGCGGAGCATCGGCGACAGGAACGCCGCCACGGCGACGACCGCGATGAGCGTCAGCAGGAACGACTTCGCGCCGTCGCCCCGCTCCCTCGGTGGCCGGCTCCCCGGCGCCGCCCGGAGGCGTCGCCCCATCAGGCCGCGGCCCGCGACCGAGAAGGCCGTCACCGGGCCTCACCCGCGTAGTAGACCCAGCGTCTCGCCGTCCCGAACAGGACCAGCGTGATGATCAGCGAGATGAGGAACAGGAGCCACGCGAGGGTGGCCCCGTACGACATGTTCTGGAACGTGAAGAAGTTCTTGTAGAGGTAGAGGTTGTAGAACATCGTCGAGCCGCCGGGCTCGCCGGTGCCCTCCTGCAGGACGAGGGGCACGAGGAAGTACTGGAGCACCTCCACGACCGACAGCACGATCGTGTAGAAGATCACCGGGGTGAGCATGGGGATCGTGATGTGCCGCAGCGACTGCCATGCCCCGGCGCCATCGATCCGCGCCGCCTCGTAGAGGTCCGAGGGGATGCCCTTGAGGCCGGCCAGGTAGACGATCATCCCGGCGCCGATGCCCCACACCCCGATGAGCATCAGGCCCGGGTAGACCCATCCAGGGTCCTCGAGCCAGCCGGGTGGATCGGCGATGCCGACCGCCTCGAGCGCGTAGTTGATCCAGCCGGTCTCGGGGTTGAGCATCCCGCCCCAGATGAAGACCGTCGCGACCAGCGGGACGACGTAGGGCAGGAAGAACAGGATCCGGAACCCGCCCGACCCCACGAGATGTCGGGAATGGAGCAGGAGCGCCACGAGGAGCGGGAGGATCACCGCGACCGGCAGCGCCAAGGCCGCGTACTTGAGGGTGATCCCGAGCGACGTCCACGTCTGTCGGTCGCCGAGCAACCGCTCGTAGTTGCGGAGCCCCACGAACTGGAGGGGTTCCGCCTGCGCCAGGTTGATGTTGGTGAACGTGAAGATGAACGTCGCGATCATCGGGATGGCCGTGAAGGCCAGGAACCCGATGATCCACGGCGCGATGAAGATGTACCCCCAGCGCGCGCGGCGCCATGCCAACCCCGAGAAGCGAGGCAGGCTTCGGGGCCGCGCGATGCTGGGGGCGACCATCGATCAGCTGCCGCCCGCGTCCCAGACGGCCTGCATCTCCGTGAGCATCGCTTGGATCTCGGAATCCAGCGTCAGACCAGGTGTGGTCTGCCACTTCGTGCCGTAGGTGTTGATCAGGTCCAGGGTCTGGTTGTAGGCGGGCATGTAGGACTCGAAGTTGGGGACGTCGGCGAACGCCACGCCCTCCTTCGCGACGTTCGTGTCGATGCCCTGGGCGTAGTCCTTGAACTGCGCCTCGAGGAAGGCATCCTGCTTCGACTCGACGGCCGGCATGCCGCCATAGAGCGACAACAGGTCTTCGTTGCCAAGCAGGTACGTCAGGACCTCGAACGCCTGATCGGGGTTCTTGGTCGTCTTCATGATCCGCCACGTGTCGGCGTTGAACGCCGCGGTGGTCTTGCCGTTGTAGGCCGGTGTGGCGGCCATATCCCAGTCGTCACCCGCTCCGTCGATGCAATACGTGGACCACAGGTAGTTGGTGCTCATCGCGACCTTGCCGGCACAGAACGGGTAGCCATCCGGGTTGAGGTCGGTCGTCTCGAACTTGGCACCGGTCATGCTGAAGTGGTCCGTCCAGATGCCATCGTAGAAGTGCTTCCAGGCGGCCTTCCACGGCTCGGGGATCTGGGCGGTCTTGCCGTCGGCCGCCATGAACCCGCCGGCCCCGAAGTACGCGCCGGTCTGGCGCAGGTCATCACGCTGCGGTTCGAAGCCCCACTGGACGATCTTCTCAGGGTCGAAACCAGCCTCGGTGGCATCCGCACCGTTCTCATCGACCGTCAGGATCTTGGCGATCTCGCGGACGGTGTCGTAGTCCCACGGCCGCTTCGAGCCGTCGGGCATCGTGTACTCGGCGTTCCACTCGTGCGGTGGCGCCTCGAGCCCCGCCTCCTCGAACATGTCGGCTTTGTAGAACAGGACCGACGGGTAGATCGCGTAGGGGATGCCGACCTGGCCATCGCCGCCGGCGTTGTAGAGGTCGACCGTCGACTGCGGGAACTGCGACATGTCGAAGCCGGTCTTGTCGATGTACGGCTGGAGGTCGAGCCACTGGCCGTGGAACGCCTCGGCGCCGCCGATCCCGACGGGACCCACGATGTCCGGCCCGTTCCCGGACCCCAGCTGCACGGCCAGCGCGTCGCGAGCCGCCGCGTAGACGAAGCCTTCGAACTGCAGGTGGATGCCGGGGTGCGAGGCGTTGAAGTCCTCGGCCACCTTGCGCTCCACTTCGACTTGCTCAGGCGCGTCGCCGGTGCCCAGGCAGCAGTACCAGCGGATGACGACGTCGCCAGGCTTGGCCTGCGACTCGGTGCCCGGCAGGGGCGTCGGCGCCGGGCTGGCCGATTCGGACGAACCGGCGGACGGCTCCCCCGATGCCACGGCCGTCGATCCCGACGGCTGGGCGCTCGATGGCGTCTGGCCGCAGGCTGCGAACAGCAACACCAGGATGCTCGACAGGACGGCGAACCGTCCGATGCCTACGTTCATCTCCGATTCCTCCGTCTGGATCCACCGATGGACGTGGTCGACTTCACCCGCTTGCTCCTCCGATGCGTGTCGTGGTCTCGATCGCGGCCGACCGGATCGGCCGGTCGACCTCACGCTCGACGTAGTACCGGGAGCGATCGCCGCGGACGAACGTCCGGCCGAACTCGACCGGGACGCCGTCGGCGTCGAACGCGACGCCCTCGATCAGCAGGGCCGGGGATCCAGGACGCTGATCGAGGAGCCGGGCCTCTCGAGCCCGGAGGAGGACGGGCTCGAGGGCCTCGCGCGCTCTGACGACATGGGTCGCATAGCGCGTCGACAGGAGTTCGTAGAGGGACACGTGCTCGAGGTCGCTCGCGAGGAGGCCGGGGAACCGCTCGGCGGGCAGGTGGACCTGCTCGAGCAGGTAGGGATCGCCGCTGGCCGACCGGAGTCGCTCGAGGTAGAGCGTCGGCGATCCGGGTTCGAGGTCCAGGGCGGTCGCGACCGGCGCGGGCGCCGACTCGGGTCGCGCGGAGACGAGTCGTGTCTCCGGGTCGAGGCCACGCTGGCGCATCTCCTCGGCGAAGCTCGCTCGGCTGGCGATGTCGCGGTCCATCCGCGGGTGGAGCACGAACGTGCCGCGACCGCGCGTCCGCTCGATCCGGCCCTCCCGGACCAGCTCATCGAGCGCGCGACGGATGGTGATCAGGCTGCAGCCATAATGCGCGGCGAGGTCGCGCTCGGTCGGCAACTGATGGCCGGGTGCCCAGCGACCCGTGTCGAGCGAACCGCGCAGATCGAGGTAGACCTGGTGGTGCATCGGGACGGGACCGAGCTCGAGCCTGAACCGGGCCAACCGGGCGCTCCTCCTCCTGGATCCGACGGTCGATCTGACAGGTGTTGCGCGAGCTGCGAATACTGATAACGTTATAAGCAATCGTGTCAATACCCCGGGAGGTCGGATGGGGACGAGGATCGCGGTCGTCGGCGCCGGGAGCACCTACACCCCAGAGCTGGTGGAGGGCTTCGCGCGGCGGGCCGAGCGCCTGCCGATCGACGATCTCGTGCTCCTCGACATCGACCCCGACCGGCTCGAGGTCGTCGGCGGTCTCGCGCGTCGCATGCTCGACCGGCTCGGCTGGCCGGGTCGGATCACGCTCACCGGCGATCGCGACGCGGCCCTCGAGGGCGCGGACTTCGTCCTCCTGCAGCTGCGCGTCGGTGGTCAGGCCGCGCGGCTGGTCGACGAGACGCTTCCCCTCCGCTTCGGGCTGATCGGCCAGGAGACGACCGGCGCCGGCGGCTTCGCGAAGGCGCTGCGGACGGTCCCGCGCGTCCTGGAGATCGCGGAATCGGCGTCGCGTCGGGCGGCGCCGGGCGCCTGGATCATCGACTTCACGAACCCGGTCGGAATCGTGACCCAGGCCTTGCTCGACGAGGGTCACCGTGCCCTCGGGCTGTGCAATGTGGCGATCACCCTGCAGCGCCGGCTTGCCGCGCGGTTCGGCGTGGCCCCCGAGCGCGTCCAGCTGGAGCACGTCGGGCTGAACCACCTGAGCTGGGAGCGGGCCGTCCGAGTCGACGGCGAGGACCGCCTTGCCGACCTCCTCGACGAGGACGCGGCAGGGCTGGCAGAGGAGCTCCGGCTGCCGGTGGAGATGCTGCGCTGGATGCGCGCGATCCCCTCGTACTACATCCGCTACTACTACCTGACGCGGACGGTCCTCGCGGAGCAGCTCGACGGCCACACGCGGGCCAAGGACGTCATGGACATCGAGGCGCGCCTGCTCGAGATGTACCGAGATCCCGCGCTCACCGAGAAGCCGGACCTCCTGGATCATCGCGGCGGGGCGTTCTACAGCGAGGCCGCCGCGCAACTCATCGCGTCCCTCTACGACGGCGCGGGCGATGTCCAGGTCGTCGATGTCCGGAACGATGGCGCGCTCCCCGATCTGCCGGACGCGGCGGTCGTGGAGGTCCCGGCGGTCATCGATCGCGACGGCGCTCACCCGGTCCACCTCGCGCCACTGGCTCCCGAGCAACGCGCCCTCGTCCAGACGGTGAAGGCCTACGAGGAGCTCACCGTCGAGGCGGCACGGACCGGCGACCGCGACGTCGCCCTTCGAGCCTTGGCGACCAACCCGCTGGTCGGCGCCGAGGCTGCGGCACCGCTCCTCGACGCCATCCTCGAGGCCGACGCCCACCACCTGGATCGCTTCGCAGTCCGCTGACCGCCCGACCCGGACCGATAGGCGCGTGTCACGTTCGGCGTGCCGGCCCCGTCCACGGATTCGACCGTCTTGCGCCATCCTATGGCGCGACACGCGACCCCTCCCGCCGCTCGGAGTCCCCTGTTGTCCGCTTCCTATCGCTCGCAGGCCTACCCGACCCGCCCGGCGCGTCCGACCCGTCGGCGCCGCTCGACCGCCGGATGGCTCGCCATCATCATCTTCGCCTTCTTCGCCGGGATCGGCCTGATCGCCGCGATCTCGGCGGTCGCCGTCTACGGCGCGCTCTCGAACGGCCTGCCATCGGTCACCAAGCTCGAGGACCTGCGACTCCCGCAGGAGATCGTGATCGTCGACCGGACCGGCAAGACCGAGCTCGCTCGCTTCGGTGAATTCAAGCGCGAGGTCGTGGCGTTCGAGGAGATCCCGCCGGTGCTCGTCGATGCGACCACCGCGGTCGAGGACAAGACGTTCTGGGAGAACGCGGGCTTCGACCCCGCCGCGATCGTCGCCGCCGGCATCGATTCGCTGCGCGGCTCGAGCCGCGGCGCATCGACCATCACGCAGCAGCTCGTCCGCGCGCGCCTGCTCGACGAGGACCTTGTCCAGGACCCGGACCGCACGGTCGAGCGGAAGCTCAAGGAGATCATCCAGTCGATCCGCCTCACAAAGGCCTATCCGGACGAGGCGGGCAAGCGGCGCATCATCGCGGCGTATCTCAACAACAACTACTACGGGAACCAGAGCTACGGCGTGAAGGCGGCGGCCAGGTCGTACTTCGGCAAGGCGCTCGCCGACCTGACGCCCGGCGAGGCCGCCCTCCTCGCCGCACTGCCGCAGTCGCCCTCGAACTACGACCTCGTCCGCAACGCGATCACCACCTGCGACGTGCCACTCGACGACGATGGCAACTGTCCGGATCCCAACGAGAACGAGCATCTCACGCTCGACCCCGACACCAAGATCGGCCAACGACGCGACCAGGTGCTCGACCTCATGGCGGACGGCCGCACACCATTGTCGGGGATCGGAGCGGCAGAGCTGGAGGCCGAGAAGGGCACGGCCGTCGAGCTGGCGCGTCAGACCACGCCGCGCTGGAAGGCTCCCCACTTCGTGTGGGCCGTCCAGGCCGAGCTGACGCGCAAGATCTGCGGACCGGATGCGCAGACCTGCGACCAGCTGCAGCAGGGCGGGCTGCGCGTCACCACGACGCTCGACTGGCGGATGCAGCAGATCGCTGAGCGGTGGGTCAAGGCCTCCGCGATCGCCCCACACGCTGGCAATCCCACGAGATACCTGACGCGTGACCTGAAGTTCGAGGAATACCCGGACTGGGTCCGCAACCTGCGCGGTAAGAACCTGCACAACGGTGCCCTCGTCGCGCAGGACTACCAATCGGGCGAGATCATCGTCCACGTCGGATCGGCGAACTACTACGCGACGTCGGATCGCAAGGAGTTCCAGCCCCAGTTCGACGTCGTGACCCAGGGCTTTCGACAGCCGGGCTCGGCGTTCAAGCCGTTCAACTACGCCGTCGGCATCGACGACGGGGCATTCCGGGCCGGCGACGTGCTGATGGACGTCGCGACGGACTTCGGGGGCGGCTACTCGCCGACCGATGCCGACAATCTCGAGCGCGGGCCCGTGCGGGTCCGAGACGCGCTGCAGTTCTCGCTGAACATCCCGGCCGTCCGGGCCATGGCCCTCAACAGCCCTGAGCACGTGTTCGCGCGAGCGAAGGACTTCGGGATGACGTTCCAGACCGACACGACCGATGCCGGACTGGCGCTCGCGCTGGGCGTCGCCGAGACCCGCCCGATCGACCTGGTGCGCGCGTACTCCACGCTGGCGAACGGCGGCGTCCGGGTCGAGCAGACGTCGATCCTCGGCATCACCGATGCCAACGGCGAGGAGGTGGCCCTCCCCGAACGCGCGGCACCTGTCCAGGTCATCAAACCGCAGTCGGCCTACATCCTGACGAACATCCTCGACGGCAATACGAGCCGGTCGATCAATCCCTTCTGGGGCGAGTTCCAGATCAAGGGCGGGCCCGAGAACTCGCGCCGACCGGCCACGCTCAAGACGGGCACCAACAACGACGCGAAGGACCTCAACGCGTACGGCTACATCGCGCCGCCGTCGGAGGAGGGTCGCCGGAACGGCGCATACGCCCTGGCCGTCGGCGTCTGGAACGGCAACAGCGACAACACGCCCGTGTCGACTCCGGAGCGACCGGTCTTCTCGATCGACGTATCGACCTTCGTCTGGCAGGGCTTCCTGCAGGAGGCGACCGCAGACTGGGAGATCACTCGCTTCGTCCGCCCGGACAGCGGCCTCACGCAGGTCACGATCGACCCGTTCACCGGCATGCTGCCGTCAGGCGGCGACGAAGGCGTCGAGGAGTGGTACCTGGCCGGCAGCGAGCCGACGTCCAGCCTGCCGGCCGACGTCTGCGGGGAGGCGGCCCTCCAGGTCGTCGGCTACGAGCGCAACTTCCCGAATTGGCTCGAGGCAGACCGTGATTGGATCCGCCGCGCGCAGCGCGGCGTCGGGGTCGTCGGCGGCCCCGACCGCACGCGGACCGCGTACTTCTACAACGGCGGCTTCCGACCGTACGGCCGGACCTGGGGCCCCTTCGTCTCCGGTCGCGGCTGCGGATCTCCGAGCCCGTCGCCATCATGCATCCCGCTGCCGACGCCCGACGCGAGCGGCGTGATCCCGTCCTTCGAGATCCCATCGCCGTCGGGGTCCGAGGTGGTGGCGGTGCCGTGCTCGCCGCCGCCGGCCACGCCCAGCCCGAGCGTGACGCCGACGCCCGAACCGACGGAGGAACCGACACCGACACCAGAACCCACCGAGGAGCCCACCCCGGAGCCGACCCCGGAGCCGACCGAGGAACCGACGCCGACACCCGCCGCCGAGCCCTCCTGACCCGACGGCGTTCCGGAACGAATCGGGGCAAGATGCGTCCGTGAACGCGCCCCGGCGCTCCAGCGGATCGGCGGCCCTTGCGGGCGCTGCCGCCGCCGCCCTGGGCATCGGCGTCTCCGAGGCGATCGCCGGGATCCTGGCCGGCGCGACGTCGCTGGTCGATGCGGTCGGACAGGAGGTCATCGACCTGCAACCGCCCGGCGCGAAGGACATCGTCGTCCAGCTGTTCGGCACGAACGACAAGCTCGTGCTGGAGATCGTCGTCGTCCTCGCAGCGCTCGCACTCGGGGCGCTCTTCGGGCTTCTCGCGACGCGCCGATGGGGGCTGGGTCCGGCCGGGTTCGCAGCGTTCGGCGCGGTCGCCTTCGTGGCGGCACTGGGCCAGCCGCAGGCGGTGCCAGCGATCGTCGCGGTCGAGGTGGCTGCCGCGACGGGCGTCGCCATCTGGGCCCTGACCTCGTTGCTCGACCGGCTGCCGACCCGTTCGGCCGAGCCCGCGATCCCCGACCCGGCGCGACGATCGTTCCTCCTGCGCACGACGGCCGTCGGCATCGGCGCCCTCGCGGCCGGCGCGTTCGGACGCACGACGATCGCCAGTGGCAGCACCGCGCCGACACCGACGACGCCACTGCCGCCCCCTGCCGAGGTCGTCCCGCCGCTGGCCGCCGGCGCGGACCTCGCGCCTTCGACGCCAGGCCTGACGCCGATCGTGGTCCCGAATGACCAGTTCTATCGGATCGACACCGCACTCCTGTCGCCGTCGGTCGATACCGCCACGTGGGAGCTCCGCATCCACGGCCTCGTCGAGCGGGAGACGACGCTCACCTGGGACCAGCTGACCTCGCTGCCGATGTTCGAGCAGTACTGCACGATCGTGTGCGTGAGCAACGAGGTCGGCGGGTATCTCGTCGGTAACGCGAAGTGGACGGGCGTCCGGCTCCGCGAGGTGCTCGACATCGCCGGCCCCACGACGTCGGCGACCCAGCTCGTCGGTCGATCGGTCGACGGCTGGACCGCCGGGATGCCCATGGGCTGGGTGCGGCACCCCGACCGCGAGCCGATGATCGCCGTCCAGATGAACGATGAGCCGCTGCCACGGATCCACGGCTATCCGGCGCGGCTGATCGTGCCGGGGCTCTACGGCTACGTGTCGGCCACGAAATGGCTGACCGAGCTCGAGCTCACGACGTGGGAGTCGTTCGATGCCTACTGGGTGCCGCTCGGCTGGGCCAAGGAGGCGCCGATCCTCACCCAGTCGCGCATCGACACCCCGCGCTACAACATCGCCGCCGGACGGGTGCCGATCGCCGGCGTGGCCTGGGCGCCGGACCGTGGCATCAGCAAGGTCGAGGTCGGGATCGACGGGGAGTGGCACGACGCCGACCTGTCGACGCCGATCTCCGACACCACCTGGGTCCAGTGGGTCGTGCCGTGGGACGCCACCGCAGGCCAGCACCGGCTGTCCGTCCGCGCGACCGATGGCTGGGGTCTCCTGCAGGAGGAGACGCCGACCCGGCCGGCGCCGGACGGCGCACGCGGCTGGCACACGGTGACCATCGACGTCCGCTGAGGCTCGCTCGCCAGACTGGTAGTAGAGTCGGGCCATGCCGCGCCGGCGCTACATCTTCGACCCGCCCGACCGCTTCGTGGCCGGCACGATCGGCGAGCCGGGCGATCGGACGTTCTTCCTCCAGGCACGCGAGGGCGGTCGCGTCGTGTCGGTGGCCCTCGAGAAGGTCCAGGTCGCGGTGCTTGCTGAACGCCTCGGCGCGCTGCTCGACGAGCTCGATCT
>DATBMM010000139.1:0-5786 GCA_036554825.1 Candidatus Limnocylindrales bacterium | reverse complement strand
AAACTCGGCGGCGTGATGCAGAAGAGCACGACGGCCTGTCCCGCTCCGCGGTTCACGTTCCAATGCGGCAGGCGCGAGGGGTACGTGATGGCGTCGCCCTCGCGAAGCACGTAGTGCTCGTCGCCGACCCATAGGTCGAGGACGCCCTCCAGGATGACCACGACCTCCTCATCGGAATCGTGCGTGTACGGATCGGCGCCCGTGCCACCACCCGGCTCGATCGTCGAGAGGATGACCTGGAGCCGGCCCGCCATGTTCGACGTCAGGAACTCGTCGACGGCCTTGAGGCCAGGGTACGTGAGCCGGCGGCGCGCCTCGCGCCGGACGACCCGGCCGGTATCGGCCTCCTCGGCGAACAGCTGCGCGATCGACAGATCGAGCGCGCGGGCGATGCGGTGGACGGTCGCGATCGACGGGCTCGTCACGTCCCGTTCGACCTGCGACAGGAAGCTCTCCGTGACACCGGCCCGCTCGGCCACATCGCGCAGCGTCAGGCGACGCGCCTGCCGCAATGAGCGGATGCGAGCCCCGAGTCCCAGCTCCGTGACCACGGTCCGGGCGTCCTCCGCTGCTGGGCGATCTGCGGTTTCGCTGAAGTATAGGTTCAGGATGCCACGAGGACGCGGGATGGCAAGGGCCCACGGCTGCGAGATTCGCACGCTCGGCGCGTTGACGCGAAGGGGCTCCGCCCCTAGGATGCGAAGGCCTGTACCCCAGCTACAGGGCCATGCTCGATGTCCGCACCATCGCGCGAGGACCGCCGTTGACCGCTTCCCCGACGATCGACGCCCGGCCTGACGGTCCGGTCGCAGCCACGCCCGCCAGGCGAGCCGACGCACCGGATGTCCAGATCCAGCACGTGACCAAGCGCTTCGGCTCGGTCACGGCCGTCGACGGGATGGACCTGTCGATCGAGCACGGCGAGTTCTACTCGCTGCTCGGTCCCTCGGGCTGCGGCAAGACCACGACCCTGCGCATGATCGCCGGCTTCGAACAGCCCACCGAGGGCGAGATCCTCCTCGCGGGCAAGCCGATCGCCGGGGTGCCGCCGTACCAGCGCAACGTGAACACCGTCTTCCAGCATTACGCGCTCTTCCCGCACATGGACGTGACCCAGAACGTCGGCTACGGCCTGCGCCAGCGCAAGGTCGAGAAGAAGGAGGAGGAGCGGCGGGTCGCGGAGGCCCTCGACCTCGTCCGGCTGACGGGGTATGGCAAGCGCCGGACCTGGGAGATGTCCGGCGGTCAGCAGCAACGGGTGGCGCTCGCCCGGGCACTCGTGAACCGCCCGACCGTCCTGCTGCTCGACGAGCCGCTGGGCGCCCTCGATCTGAAGCTGCGAAAGGAGATGCAGCTCGAACTCAAGGCGCTCCAGCGCGAGGTCGGCATCACCTTCGTGTACGTGACCCACGATCAGGAAGAAGCGCTCACGATGAGCGACGTCATCGTGGTGATGCGCGATGGCCTCGTCCAGCAGCAGGGTGACCCGACGACGCTCTACGAGCGGCCGGTCAACCGGTTCGTCGCGGACTTCATCGGCACATCGAACTTCATGGACGCGACCGTCGTCGAGGACCTCGGTGGGGGTCGCGTGACCGTCAAGACCGCTCGCGGCATGACGTTGCGCGGCGGCCTGACGGACCGATCACGCACGGCGGCTGCCGGGGACAGCGTGGTCGTCGCCACCCGCCCGGAGCGGCTCGAGGTCTACCCGGCGGAGGGCGCCGGACCGGGTGGTGAGGGGATGACGCAGATCCGTGGACGCGTCCAGCAGGGCACGTACCTCGGCGATCAGACCGAATACCGCGTGGATACGGAGGAGGCGGGCGAGGTGATCGTCCGCCATCAGAACGCCGCGGGCGCCGGTGGCGCCCCCGGGGTCGGTCCGGGTGACCCGGTGGTCGTCCGGTGGCAGGAGGAGGCGAACCTCATCCTCGCGGGGTGAGGTCTTGGCCCGGGTCGACCGGGAGGAGGAGCACAGGCATGGCATCGCGAGAGCACGAGATCGAGGCCATCGTCCGACGGGTGTCGGCGAACGCCCTCACCCGTCGGCGGTTCCTCGCCGCGACCGGGTTCAGCAGCATGGCCGCGTTCATCGCGGCATGCAGCGGCGGCGGTGGGCCATCGGCGGCACCGTCGGCCGCCCCCAGCGTCGCGCCGCCCGCGAGCGGCGCGTCCGGCGAGCCGGCGCCCGCGCCGTCGTTCGCGACCGAGGGCGCGCTGTTCATGTACAACTGGGCCGAGTACATCGACCTCGAGAACATCGAGGAGTTCAAGGCCCGCTACAACATCACCGACTGGACCTACGACATCTACGACTCGAACGAGGCGCTGTTGACCAAGCTCGACGGCGGCGCGACCGGGTTGTATGACATCGCGTCACCGACTGCCGAGTTCGTCAAGGTGATGGCGGACAAGGGTTACATCGTCGAACTGCCCTTCGACCGCCTCCCCAACGCGGCTCCGATCAATCCCCAATTCCAGAACTTCTACGACCCGAACGGACCCGACGCGAAGTACAACCGCTACCACCTTCCGAAGGATTGGGGCACCACCGGGATCGCGGTCCGCAAGAAGGTCGTCACAGAGGAGATCAAGACCTGGAAGCAATTCTTCGAGGTCGCGCCGAAGTATTCCGGCCGGATCGTGATGGTCGAGTCCGCCGGGGACGTCATGACCGCGCCGCTCAAGGCCCTCGGCTACTCGCTTAACTCGACCGATCCGACCGAGCTCAACGCGGCGCGCGACCTGCTGCGGGGGATCGCCCCGCACGTCCTTGCCCTGGACTCGAACGACTACGGCGACAAGCTCGCCAGCGAGGAGGCGGTGATGGGCCTCGTGTGGACGGGCGGCGTCGTCTCGCTGCGAGACGAGCCAGAGACCGCCGATATCGAGTACATCATCCCAGAGGACGGGACGCTGTTCTGGGTCGATACCTGGGTCCAGCTTGCGGATGCGCCGCATCCGGAGGCCGGCCTCGCCTGGCTGAACTTCATCCATGAGCCCGCGATCCAGGCCAAGGAAACCGAGACGAACCGCTACGCCACCGCCAATGACGAGGCGAAGGCCCTGGTCGCCCCCGAGATCCTCAACGACCCCACCGTGTTCGTGCCGGAGGGGCTCATGAGCAGCCTTGAAGGGGCACAGGACGTGTCCACCGACCCGCTGCGCGTCGAGATCTGGGAGGAGTTCAGCTCGACGATCGGCGGCTGAGCGAGCCGAGGTCCGAGGCCGATGGCGACTGCTGCGCCGGCGGCGCCTCTCCAGCAACGCGAACCGGCACCGGTGCGGGAGGGCGGCCGCCTGCTGACGGCCGTCCTCATGCTGCCGGCATCCCTCTGGTACCTGATCCTGCTCGTCCTCCCGATCGCGATCGTCATCCTGTTCAGCTTCGGCGATCGCAGCCCGACGGGCGGCTATGCGGGCGGCTTCACGCTTCAGAACTACGCCACGATCGTCCGGAGCCCGGATCCCTTCATCACCAGCATCATGCTGGCCGTCCTCGGGACGATCCTGTGCCTGGCCGTCGGGTTGCCGCTGGCCTACTACATCGCAACGCGCGGGGGCAACCGGAAGGCGCTCTTCATCATCCTGCTCGTCATCCCGTTCTGGACGAGCTTCCTCATCCGCACCTACGCCTGGATCGTCATCCTTGGCCCAGATGGGATCGCCGGGTTCATCGCCGACACGACCGGGAACCGCACCTTCCGGATCCTCGGTACCGAGGCTGCGGTCCTGATCGGTCTGGTCTACGGCTACCTCCCACTCATGGTCTTCCCGCTGTACGTCACGCTCGAGCGGATCGACCGGAGCCTGGTCGAGGCCTCGAAGGACCTTGGCGCCGGGCGCTTCGCGACGTTCCGCCAGATCACGCTGCCGATGGCGCTGCCCGGACTGATCACCGGCAGCATCCTCGTCTTCATCCCGATGATGGGCGAGTACGTGATCCCGGAGATCCTGGGCTACGGCCGGGTGTTCACGATCGGCAACTCGCTGGTCCTGCGCTTCTTCGACGCGCGCAACTGGCCGGCAGGCTCGGCACAGGCCGTCGGGTTGATCATCGTGATGTTCATCAGCGTGACCTTCTACGTGTGGTTCACGAACCGCGGTCGCCAGGCTCGTGACGTGAGCGTCCTGTGACAGCGCCATCGGTCCCGATCCCGGTCGCACGGACCCTTGGCGGGCGGGCGCGCGCCGGGACCGATCGGTTCGGCGGCCTGATCGAAGCCTGGCTGCGCGGTCACACGGCCCTCGTGTACCTGTTCCTCTATGTGCCGATCATCATCGTCGTCGTCTTCAGCTTCAACGACACGCAGCGGCGGCTGACGGACTGGGACGGGTTCAGCCTGCGCTGGTACGAGTACGTCCTGAACAGCCGCGAGGTCCAGCGCTACCTGGTCAACAGCCTCATCGTCGGGTTCGGGACGGCCGTGCTCGCGACGATCGTCGGGACGATGGCGGCGCTCGGCCTGCAACGCACGCCCAAGTGGTTCCGCCTGCCGTTCGACGCCCTCACCTACGTGAGCGTGATCGTGCCCGAGCTCGTGATCGCGGTCGCGACCCTCGTGTTCTTCGCCAGCACCATCGGCCGCGACGGGATCCTGACCAACGCGACGGGCATCGAGATCGGCTTCGGCTTCCACACGATGATCGGCGCCCTGTCCCTGTTCAACATCAGCCTCGTGCTGCTCCTGGTGCGTGCCCGGTTGTCGGGCATGGACCGCACCCACGTCGAGGCGAGCTACGACCTGTACGCCACGCCGTGGCGGACGTTCTGGCAGGTCACGTTCCCACAGCTCCTGCCGGCCATCGTCGCTGGCTTCCTCCTGTCGTTCACGTTCGCCTTCGACGACTACCTGATCTCCACGTTCGTCAACGGCCGCGGGACATCGACCCTGCCGCTCTACGTCTTCGGGCAGATCCGGGTCGGGGTCACCCCGTCGACCAATGCCATCGCCTCGGTGATGCTGCTGATCACCCTCGGGGTCCTCCTGGTCGGGCAGTTCTTCCTGTCACGCAACGCGCGACGCTCCGGTGGCCGGGGCCAGATCGGGGGCGTGGCGGGGATGGTCGCCGAGAACGCCGGCGGCCGCTAGGACGACTGCCGGTCAGGCGCTCATCGGCTGCGCCTGCGGCTCGGGGAGACCGGCCTCGGCGGCCAGCAGGGCTGCCTTGTCGGTGCGCTCCCAGGGCAGGTCGAGGTCGAGCCGGCCGAAATGGCCATACGCGGCGGTCTGCCGGTAGATCGGCTGGCGCAGCTCGAGCGCCGCGATGATCGACGCCGGCCGCAGGTCGAAGTGGCGTTCCACGATGGCCTGGATCTCGGGATCCGGGATGCGCCCCGTGCCGAACGAGTCGACGCTGAAGCTGATCGGGCGGGCGATCCCGATGCCGTACGCGACCTCCACCTCGAAGCGGTCGGCGAGACCGGCGGCGACCACGTTCTTGGCGACCCAGCGCGCCGCGTACGCGGCGGACCGGTCGACCTTGGTCGGGTCCTTGCCCGAGAACGCTCCACCGCCGTGGCGCGCCATGCCACCGTACGTGTCGACGATGATCTTGCGCCCCGTCAGGCCCGCATCGCCCATCGGCCCGCCGGTCACGAAGCGCCCGGTCGGATTGACGTGCATCACCGGGTCGATGTCGCGCAGCTCGCGCGGGATCGACGGCAGGACGACCGACTCCACCACCTCCGAGCGCAACCGCTCGGGCCGGACGTCGGGATCGTGCTGGGCCGACACCACCACCGTCCGGACACGCACCGGGACGCCGTGCTCGTACTCCAC
>DATBMM010000135.1:0-14916 GCA_036554825.1 Candidatus Limnocylindrales bacterium | reverse complement strand
GACGATGTCGAGCAGGTTCACCCGCCAGGGCGTGCCGTCGATGATCTGCTCGCAGCCGGCGCATCGCTTGGCGACGTTGTCGCTGATGATCGTCCGGATCTGGATGCCCATGATCTCCATCGACCCGATGGTATAGGAACGTGTCGCCGACGCGCTGTCAGATAGGATCCGGTCGGCATCGGCTTAGCGGCCCCGGCGAGTACGGATCGCCCACAGCACGACCGATGCGAACAGGAGGATCGAGGCGCCGACGACCCACGGGTGCATCCATTCCGGGATGGGGTGCGGAGGCCGAGGGATCCCGGCGAGGAGTGGTACGCCAGGGATCCCGGCGAGGAGTGGCACGCAAGCGACCTCTTGCGTCGTGGTGCCCCCAAGGGGATTCGAACCCCTGATCTCCACCTTGAAAGGGTGGCGTCCTAGGCCTCTAGACGATGGGGGCGGGAAGCCGACCGGAGGCCGAGTCTAGCAGAGGGTCCCCGTTCAGCCCGTGGTGAGCGCCAGCTGGAAGAGGATGATGGCGCCGGCCGCAGCACCCGCTGCCACGATCGCGGCGACGCCGCCGACGACCCCCATCAGCATCAGCTTCCCGCCGCTCTCGCGCTCGACCCCGCCACGCCAGATCGTCCGCAGGCAATACGCGGCGAGGGCCGCGAACACGATGGCCAGCACGACCGACGCTGCGGCAAGCAGGGGGATCTGGGTCGCCTCGCGGACGGTCAGGAAGTAGGCCGTGAACGCGATCGATCCGATGACCGCGATCCCCAGGAAGATGACGCCCGGCGACGGACGTCGGTCGCGGCCGGGCGGGTCGTACCGGTCGTCGTACCCGCTGTCGTCGTAGCTCTCGCGTGCGCGAGCCGGGCGGGGCGGCGGGGCGTGGGCATCGCGTCGGGCGCGGCGATCGCTCATCGGGGCTCCTTTCCGAGCATCCGATGGTAGACCGCCACGTTGTAGGACAGGCGCGGACGCGTCAGCCGCTCGGCGACGGCACGCCCGGCGGCATCGAACGCCGCCTCCAGGAAGCTGCGTGCCTCGTCCAGCGACCCGAACGTCCACCAGCAATGGAGCACCCGGATCTTGAACCCGGCGCTGAGGAAGGGTCCGTCGCGTCGCGTCCACGTCCCGTACTCCGGGCGCATGCCGCGGAGCTCCGCCACGTCGTCGCGGCCGTAGTCGTGGACGGCGATCAGCCTGCCCCCGGGTCGAAGGAGCCGGTCCGCCTGGGCGAGCTGGTCCGCCGCCCCGCCGCGGAACGCCGACCAGAAGCCGACCACGAGATCTGCGGACCCGTCGGGCGCGGCGAACGACCCGGGCCCGTCCGAGTCGACGACCGTGACGCGGGCACCGAGCGATCGCAGCTGCCGAGCGCGAAGACCGGCGGATCCATCGACGACGACGACGTCTCGCCCCACCACCGGACCCAGCGCCTCGATCGCCCGCGGGATCTTGCCCTCGACATCGAGGACCCGGGCCAGCTGTTCGTCCAGCCCGGTCCCCAATTCGACGGGGAGATCAGCCACAGGCCGCGAAGTATATGGGCCGGTCGCGTGCCGTACGCGCACCGGACGGTCAGGCGGCGTCAAGCGCGACGCGCAGGAGCCGGCCGCTCCGGGCAGGGACCGCGATGCGCGCCCGGCCATCGGTCACGACGACGGCCTCGAGGTCATCGATGCCGGGCAGCGCGATCGGTGCCAGCCAGCCCGTCCCGACGTCGTCGACCGTGACCTCCAGGTCGGCCGGCTCGTCGCCGGGGTTCAGCGCCAGGATCAGCCGGGTGTCGTCGAGCCGGCGTTCGATCGCCATCGCCGCGCCCTCGGCGCCGACGGCGATCGTCGCCCCATGCCGAAGAGCTGGCTCGCCGGCCCGCACTGCGAGCGCCGCCCGAACGAACCCGCGCAGCTCCTCGTCCCAGCGGGCCGCATCCCAGGGAAAGCCGCCGCGGTTCGCCGGGTCGTTGCCGCCCTCCATGCCGACCTCATCGCCGTAGTAGATGCACGGGGCGCCCGGGAGCACGCACTGCAGCAGCACGGCCATGCGCATCGCGGACCGGTCACCGCCGAGCACCGTCAGCGCGCGTGGCGTGTCGTGGGAGGAGAGCAGGTTGAGCTGTACCGCGACGACGTCGGGGTCGTAGACGGCGAGCAGCTCGAGCAGCCGGCCGGCGAAGGCCGGGCCGTCGAGGGGCACCAGGTGATCGCGGTACTCGTGATGGGCGCCGACGATACCCAAGTCGAGCGACGACCCACCGACATAGCCGAGGATCGCCTCGGCCAGCGGGTAGTCCATGAGGGCATCGAACCGGTCGCCCGCCACCCAGTCGGGGGCGACGACCCAGATCTCGCCGACGAGGTAGACGTCGTCGCGGATCGCCCGGCAGCGCTGGCGGAAGGCGGCCCAGAACGCCGGGTCGTCGATCTCGGCCGGGACGTCGAGACGCCAGCCATCGATGCCGAAGCGCAGCCAGTGCTCGGCGATCGACAGCAGGTACTCGCGAACGTCGGGGTGGTCGGTGTTCAGCTTCGGTAGGGCGGGAAGGTTCCACCACGCCTGGTATCCGAAGAGGGTGCCCGGGCCGGCATCGCGCGGCGGGTACGGCAGGAACTCGCGCCGGCCCTCGAGGACCTCGAGATCGATGTGGAACCAGTCGCGATACGGCGATGCGGCGCCGTTCTCGAGGATGTGGTGGAACGGCCAGAATCCGCGCCCGGTGTGGTTGAAGACCCCGTCGAGGATCACCCGCATGCCGCGCTCGTGGGCCACGTCGAGCAGCTCCCGCAGGGCGTCGTCGCCACCCAGCAACGGGTCGACGTGGAAGTAGTCATACGTGTGGTAGCGATGGTTCGACGCCGACTGGAAGATCGGTGTCAGGTAGATGGCCGTGACGCCCAGATCGGCCAGGTAGTCGAGCCTCTCGACGATGCCTCGCAGGTCGCCGCCCTTGAAGCCGTGGTTGGTCGGCGGCTCGTCCCACGGCTCCAGGGGGCCCGGCTTGGGGACGCGCTCGCTCGAGGCGAATCGGTCGGGGAAGATCTGGTAGAAGACCGCATCGCGGACCCAGCCCGGGGTGTCGACCGTCACGGGCGTTCGCCCGGGGACCCGATGCGATACTCCATCCGATGTCCTCCCGTCGTCCCGTGCTGGCGTTCGTCGCTGCCGTGCTCATCGCCTCGGCCTGCGCCGGAGCCACCTCGTCGCCCGCGACCGGATCGGCCCGCCCGACGGCGCCGGTGGGCACCTCCGGATCAGCCTCGGTCGCTGTCTGCGAGCCGGCGCCGGCCGGGACCGACGAAGCGGGCTGGTGGCGCGACCGCGTCTTCTACGAGGTGTTCGTACGCAGTTTCGCCGACTCGGACGGCGACGGCATCGGTGACTTGCGCGGCCTGACCGCCCACCTCGACGACCTCAACGACGGCGACCCGGCGACGACCGATGACCTCGGCGTCACCGGTCTGTGGCTCATGCCGATCATGGAGTCGCCGAGCTACCACGGGTACGACGTCGTCGACTACCGGGCGGTGGAGCGCGACTACGGGACCATGGCGGATCTCCAGGCCCTGCTGGCGGCGGCCCACGAGCGGGGCATCGCCGTCATCCTCGACCTGGTCATCAACCACACCTCCCGGGAGCATCCGTGGTTCGAGGACGCCCGGACGCCAGGGTCGACGCACGACGACTGGTACCTGTGGGCCAGCGAGCATCCCGGAGTGGCGCGGTCGGACGGGACGCGTGTGTGGCATCCCTCCGGCGAGCGCTTCTATTACGGCTACTTCTGGGAGGGGATGCCCGACCTCCACTTGGCCAACCCCGCGGTGACCGGCGAGCTGGACGCGATCGCCGATCTCTGGCTCGACGCCGGCGTGGATGGGTTCCGGATCGACGCGGCGCGGCACCTGTTCGAGGACGGCAAGGCCCTCGAGAACGTGCCGGCGACCTTCGACTGGCTCGAAGGGTTCCGGGCTCGGATCAAGGCCGAGCATCCCGAGGCGCTGATCCTCGGCGAGGTCTGGGACGCGTCGTCGATGGCCGCGCGCTACGTGGACGAGGGCGCGGTCGACCTGGTGTTCGAGTTCGGGCTCGCGAGTGCGCTGGTGACCAGCGTCCGGAGCGGGGCCGGCGGTGCCGCCCGCGCCGCGCTGGGCGAGGTCGCCGACCTGTACGAGCCCGGCGGGATGGCGACGTTCCTGACCAACCACGACCAGAAGCGGGTCATGACCGAGCTCGGCGGGGACGTCGAGGCGGCCAAGCTCGCGGCGGCGCTCCTGCTGACCGGCGGCGGCACACCGTTCGTGTACTACGGCGAGGAGATCGGACTGAGCGGGCAGAAGCCCGACGAGCGGATCCGCACGCCGATGCGCTGGGAGCCGACGGGCCCGGGCGCCGGCTTCACGACGGGCACGCCATGGGAGCCGCTCGGCGACGATCCGCCGGGCACCGACGTGGCGACACAGCGCGCCGATCCCGATTCGCTCTGGTCCACGTACCGCGACCTGATCGCGTTGCGGAACGGGGACCCGGCACTCCGCTCCGGGGACCTCGTCCCGGTGCGATCGACCGACGAGTCGATCGTGGCGTTCCTGCGGACCGCGCCAGAGCCCACGGGCGGCGCCACTCTCGTGGTCGCCAACCTCGCGGACGTCGCGGCCGGGTCCGTGACGCTGTCCCTGGAGGAGGGTCCCCTCTGCGGGATCGCAACCGCGGAGGTCATCCGGGGTCCCGGCGACGCCGCCGCCCCGACCATCACGGCCGCGGGGGGCTTCGAGGACTACGTGCCGGTGACCGCGCCGCTCGGACCGCGCGAGGTATCGGTCGTCAGGCTGCGACCGTGACCGAGGCGCGGGCGCCGGTCACGACCGACGAGGCCGCCCCGATCCGGCCGGCGCGGCCCGCCGCGGTCGAGCTGGCGGGCGCCATCCTGATCGTCGGCGGCGCGATCCAGCTCATCCTGGCCATCGCGACGCTCCCGCGGGTCGCGCCCGGCGCCGAGCCGGTCGCGGCGCTGGCCCTGGCGCTGAACGTCGCGTCGATCGCGGTCGGGTTGCTCGTGCGCCTCGGCCGGGCCTGGCTCCTGGCGCTCAACTTCGCCGCGGTCCTCGGGTTCCTCGATCTCCTCGGCGGAGGCGGCAGCCCGCTGTCGTTGATGCTGGGCGTGGCCGAGGTCCTGGTCGTCCTGATCTTGCTCGCGCAGAGGCCGTGGTTCGACGCGATGCGGGCATGGCGCGCCGAGAGCGAGCGTCTGACCCGAGCCTGAGCCGCCGCCGGGCAGCCCGTCGGTACGCCCGGGGTCAGCCCTTCACGCCACCCACGGCCAGGCCGCCGACCAGGTAGCGCTGGAAGACGAAGAACACGATCGACACCGGCAGCGCGAACAGGATCGCGAACGCCGCGAACTGCGACCAGTTCGTCGTCCGCGCGAACTGCCCGACCATGCTGTTGAGCGCGAGGGACAGCGTCCAGTCGTGGACCTCGCTCACGAACATCGCGACCGTCAGGTACTCCGTCCAGCCGCCCAGGAACCCGAGGAACCCGGTGACCGCGATGGCCGGGATCGCCAGCGGCAGGACGATCTTGCGGAAGATCTGGTTCTGCGACGCCCCGTCGACGGCGGCCGCCTCCTCGAGGTCCTTGGGGATCGTGTCGAGATAGCCCTTCAGGTTCCAGATGGCGAACGGCAGCTGCGCGCTGATCACCGCGAGGGTCACGCCCATGAGCGAGTTGCGCAGATTGAAGGACAGCTCGGAGAAGTTGATCTGGAACTGGTTGAGGAAGATGAATAGCGGGATGATCGTCGCGACGGACGGCAGCATGAGCACGCCGAGCACCGCGATCATCAGCGCCTCGCGGCCGCGGAACTTCAGGCGCGAGAACGCGTAGGCCGCCAGGATCCCGATGCCGACCGCGACGGCCGAGCTGCCGATCGCGATCTTGAGGCTGTTCAGCGCGAGGTCGAGGAAGCTGATCGGGTTGCTCGTCGGCTGCGCGATGACCTTGCTGAAAGCGTCGAGCGACGCCCCCGGCGGGATGAGGTTCAGGCCGTCGGGCCGTGCCAGGTTCCTCGGATCGAGGGCCATGCTCACGATCCAGATGAGCGGGAACAGGACCGTGAACGTGATCAACAGCAGCAGGACGTGGAGCAGGACGTGGCGGCCGAGCGGCAGCTTCCGCTCCGAGGATCTGCTCGTCCGCGCGCGCACCCCGCGGTCCAGGATGCGGCGGGTGGTGGCGGTCGTGGCGGGGGCGGTCATCGGTCGGTCTCCGTCAACCAGCGGTCGATCGAGGTGGCCAGGCGGTCAGTCGGCATAGCTGCGCGTCGCTTTCGCAAGCCGGTTCGTGACGAGCGTCACGATCAGCAATAGGAAGAACAGGTAGACGGCGAATGCAGCCGCGACGCCGAAGAGGCGTCGCTCATACGCCAGGCGGTAGGCCTGGGTCACCAGGATCTCGGTGCGCCCGAACGGCTCGCCTTGGGTCATGAAGTAGGGCAGGAAGAACAGGTTGAACGTGATCACGAAGCCATAGATCGCATACGGCAGCATCGCCGGGCGCAGGAAGGGCAGCGTCACGTTCTTGAACTTCTGCCACGGGCTGGCGCCGTCCATCTCGGCCGCCTCGTACAGCTCACCTGGGATGGACTGGAGCGCCCCCGTCGCGACGACCGAGTTCAGCGGCCAGCCGAGCCAGGTGTTGGCCGTGAGCATCGCGAAGTACGCCAGCGGCAACGGCAGCCACGAGATCGGGTCGTTGGGCTGGCGCAGCCAATCGAGGTTGAAGGCGGGATGGGCGGCCGGGATCCCGACGAGCCCACCGAGGCCCTGCAGGCCCAGGTTCACGGCACCGGCGCTCGGGTCGAACATGTTGCGCCAGACCGTCGCCACGATGATCTGCGGGATGACGACGGGAAGGATGAACAGCGCGCGGTAGATCCCCCGGAACCGCAGCCCCTGGGTGTTGAGGACGACCGCGACGAGCACGCCGATGATGACGTGGACGACGACGTTGCTGAACGCCCACCACAGGTTGAACAACACCAGGCGGACGAACTCGAAGTTGGGGATCTGCAGCTTGGAGGTGGCGACGCGGATGTAGTTGTCGAGGCCGATGAACTCCGCCGGGACCGGGTTGCGGACCCGGAAGTTGATCTGGCCGAAGTCATGGAACGACATCCACACCTGGAAGATCAGCGGGTAGAACGTGATGACCGCCATCACGAGGAAGGCCGGCACGAGGTAGAGGTACGGCTGGAGGTTGGCGCGGGCCCTCGTGCCCCGGCTGCGTCGGGGCAACGCGGCGGTGGCGGTCGCCATGAGCGAGATCTCCCTTCCTCGGTGGCGGTCGGTCTCGAACGGGGAGGGCAGTATGACGGGGCGCCGGTCGGACCGGCACCCCGTCGATGAGGGAAGGGCCTAGAGGCCGCTCGCCTCGTTCATCAGCGCGCAGGCGTCCTTGACGGCCGTGGCCGGGTCGGCGCCCGTGTCGATGACCTTGTTCAGCGCGTCGCCGAACGGGCCCCACCAGTTGTTGAACTGGGCGTTCTGCGGGCGGGGCAGCCCTTCGGCGGCGGCGGTGGCGAAGCCCTGCGTGATCGGATCGGAGATCTGGATCGCGGGGTTGGCCGGCACGTGACCGGCGTCGTCGACGAACGTCTGCATCGCGTCGGGCGAGGTCAGCGCCAGCGCGACGTTGACGGCCAGCTGGGCCTGTTCGGTCTCGAGGTTCGGGTTGATGTACCAGCCGTCGGTGCCGGTGAAGGGGTTGGCCTTGCCCGACGGGCCGGCCGGGATGGGCGCGACGGCGAGGTTGTCGCCGAGCGCGGTGCGGAAGTCGGCGGTCTGCCAGGGGCCGTCGATGATCGCGTTGATCTCGCCGGTCTGGAAGGCGGTCTTGAGGGCGTTGCCGTCGGTGTTGAACATCGCGCCGGCGTCCTTCAGCTCCTTGAGATACGCGAACGCATCGGCGAAGCCGCCCTGATCCGCGATGCACTTGCCGGAGTCGTCCATGAGCGTCCCGCCGAACGCGCCGGTCCAGCCGAACTGGTGGTAGACACCCTGGTTGATGCCGATCTTGACCGAGCCGTCCTTGGCCGCGGCGAGGAGCTCATCGGACGTGGTCGGCGGGGTCGTGACCTTGCTCTTGTCGTACCACATGGCGACGGCCTTAAGCGACTCCGGGACCATGTAGAAGGACCCGTCGACCTTCGAGCCGTCGATGGCGACCTGCTCATAGCCCTCGAGTGCCGGGTTGCCGGTGAGGAACTCGTCGAGGTTCATCAACGATTCCTCGCGAGCGTCCTGGCCGAGGCTGTCGTTCGGGGCGATGAACATGTCCGCCCCGCCACCGGCGGCCACATCGGTGCGCCACTTGGTGAAGATCTGGTCGAACGGCTGCTCGACGACGTTGATCGTGAGCTCCGGGTTGGCCGCCCGGACTTCGTCGAGGACCGAGTTGAGGGCGCCGGTCTCGCCGCCGCCCGACCCGTAGGAATGCCACAGGGTGACCTCCCCGCTCAGCGCGGCCGGGCCTGCGGACTCGGAGGCGGTCGGCTCGGATGCGCTCGGCGCGGGGGCGCTGCTGGTCGCGGGGCTGGTCGCGGGGCTCGAGCAGGCTGCGGCGATGATCGCCATCCCTGCCACGATCGACGCGAGCCGTAGGTGCTTGTTCATCGTGTGTCTCATCTCCTCTCGTTGACGCCTGGCCGGGGGTCCGGCCGTGATCGCCGCGGGCTGCGGCCGTGTCGGTACGTCGTGTGGCGAGGCGCACCTGACGCGGACGTCGCTCGCCGTGGATCTCAGCCTGGTCCTCCGGTCACCTCCCTGCGGTGCTGGGGCACCGGCCCGGTCGAGCCGCGGATGATGAGCCGCGTCTCGAGCCGTCGATGCTCGGGCTTGGCTTGACCCCGTCGTTCGACGACGGTCAGCAGGGCACGGACCGCTTCCTCGCCCTTCCGACGGATCGGCTGGTGCACCGTCGTGAGCGGGGGGTCGACGTGCGGGGCGAGATCGATGTCGTCGAAGCCGACGACGCTGACGTCGCCCGGGATGTCGAGGCGAAGGTCGCGCAGGGCACGCATCGCGCCGATGGCCATCGCGTCGGACATGGCGAGGATCGCCGTCGGCCTGAGGCCGTCATCCCAGGCCCCACGGATCGCCGCGATGCCGCCGTCGATGCTGGCGGGGCCGACGACCAAGCGCGCGTCGGGGATGTCGACGCCAACGGCCCGGAAGGCCTCGCGATACCCGCGCAGGCGTCGCGCGGTGACACCGTCCGGGTCGGCTCCGCCTGGGGCCGGTGGCTCGACACCGAGGACGAGGATGTCGCGGTGGCCGAGGCTGGCGATATACGCCGCTGCAGCCTGGGCACCACCCACGTCATCGATCTCGACCGAGCCGTGCTCCGGGAGCGCCAACGAGTCGACGAGCACGATGGGGAGCCCAGCGCGGCGGATCTGCTCGACCTCCGGGTGGCCGTCGGCGAGCCCGATCGCGACGACCCCATCGACCGTGGCGCGGGTCATGGCCCGGATCAGGCTGCCGTGGAGCGGCGAGATGAAATGCAGGCCGTACCCATGCTCTTCGGCGACGAGCGCGACGCCCTCGCTGAACGCGCCGAAGAACGGGTTGCTGAAGATCACGCTGAGGGCCTGAGGCGTCAGGACGCCGATGGTCATCGTCTGGCGCTGGGTGAGCATGCGGGCGACCGGATGTGGCGTGTAGCCGAGCTGGTCGGCGACTTCGCGGATGCGCTCGGCCGTCTCCGGGGCAAGACGATCAGGTGAGTTGAATGCAAAGGACACGGCCGTCTTGCTCACGCCGGCCTCACGGGCGACGTCGGCGATGCGCGGTCGCTGGGTCCTCGGCTCCACCAGGGTCTCGACTCCGCTACGTATGTCGGCGAGGTGACGGGTATCGCTGAGCCACGTGTCCGGCGCCGCTCTGTCCAGGAGCGGCGATGCGGGGCCGCCGCAGGAGGAGGAGGGGCGGGGGCCCGGCATCGTGCAAACCGGTTTAGCAAACCGGTTTAGCAGAATGTAGGCGGCGGCCGCTGGCGTTGTCAATACCTGGGCGCGAAGACCGTCGTACCATCGGGCAGCCGTGACCGACCCAGCCGGCTTCACTCCCGGGACGAGCCCGCCAGCACCGGAGTCGCCCGTGCAGGGCGGCGGCCGGCGCATGCCGTTCGGCGTGCTGCTCTTCCTCCTCTACGGTGGGCTGATCCTCGTCGGGATCGCGCTGAGCATGAAGACGGTGGTCGATCAGGCGGCGGTGATGCCGATCAGCCCGATCGGCGTCGTGGTCATGATCCTGCTCGCGTACACGATCTTCACGATGACCCTCGTCCTCCAACGCAAGCAGGCCGGCTTCGCGCTCGCTGTCGGCCTGGCCAGCCTGACCATCCCCCTCGTGCTGCTGTTACTGGTCAGCCCGGTCCATCCGGCCTTGCCGGTGTTCGCGGCGGCGTTCGGGCTGCTCCTGTTCCGGGGTCTGCTCCGCCCCGAGGTGCGCACCTATCTGTCGGAGGCCTGAGGGCAGCGCCGACGGGGCATCGCGGCGAGGGCATCGCCTAAGGGCATCGCCTAATGGCATCGCCTGGCTGGAGGGTGGTCTCGGACACGTGAACCCGGCGGTCCGGGTACCCTCTGCGGGCGCGGACTTCGTCGCCGCCGGGTCCGACACGTTTCGGCCACTCCATCGACCCCACCGAGGCATCACCTGTGAGCAAGGAATCACGCCGGCGTCAGCGCATGGCCGGCCAGGCGTCCGGGAGCGGATCCGGCGCCACCGACCCGCGGCCGGCGACCGGCCGACCCGCCGGGACCCGATCGACGACCGATCGGCCATCGACGTCACCGCGCGGCACCGAGCGCGCCGGTCGGCGGGAACGCGCACGGGCCGTCCAGCGCGGATCGTTGGTCGAGCGCTACCGGCGATGGCTGTTCGCCGCGGCGGTCGTCGGCGTCGTCGCCATCGTGGGGGCCGGGGTCTTCTCGGCGGCGACCCAGCCCGCCTATGCCTGCTCCAACATCTGGGAGCCCGTTGCCACGGAGTCGCCTGGCGCGGGCGCGAGCCCGCAGCTCGGCTACGTCCAGCCGGACATGGGCAACACGCACGTCGCGCCCGGCACATCGGTGCAGTACACGAACTGCCCGCCGGCCTCCGGCCGCCACTTCAACCAGCCGGGCACGGCCGGTCCCATCCCGGCGCGGCTCTATGGCCCGGGCGACGCGGTGATCCCGCAGGGCTGGGTCCACAACCTCGAGCACGGCGGTCTGGTGATCCTGTACCGCGGCGCCGAGGCGGACCAGACCGCGCTGCGGGCGCTGTTCGACGCGGTCCCCGAGAGCCCGGTCTGCGGCTTCCAGCCGGGTGGTAACTCGCCGGGCCCGGTCGTCGCCCGCTTCGACGACATGGCGTGGCCGTTCGCCGCCGTGGTGTGGGACCGGGTGTTGCCGATGGAGACCCTCGACCAGGCCGCCGTCCTCGACTTCTATGCCCGGTACGGCGAACGGACGAACCCCGAGAAGTACTGCGATCCGTCGGCGAGCCCCTCGGCCGGACCGAGTGGGTCGGCATCGCCATCGGCGAGTCCGGCCGCATCGCCGAGCGCGTCCCCGAGCGCGCCGGCCTCACCGTCCGCTTCGCCGAGCTGATTGCTTGCGCCTCTACTCGTTCGTCGACGTCGGCGGCGTCGAGACGGCTCGATCCGATGGCGACTCGGTGCTCATCGACGAGGAGTGGCGCGACAGCCTCTCAGGGGCCGCCGACGACAGCCTCCCCGACTTCCTCGACCATCTGGCTGCGACGCAGGGCTCCGCACGTCGACCGATCGTCTCGCTCGTCCCTGCGCCAGCCGTGCACCGTCCGCGCAAGATCGTGTGTGTCGGGCTCAACTACCGGGAGCATGCGGCCGAGGGCGGCCGGTCGGCACCGGAGAGGCCGCTACTCTTCTCGAAGTTCGCCAATGCCGTCCTCGGCGACGGCCAGCCCATCGTGCGACCCGAGGGCACACGGGCCCTCGACCTGGAGGTCGAGCTCGGTGTCGTGATCGGCAGGCAGGCGCGGCGGGTGGCGGCCACCGACGCGATGGCACACGTCGCCGGGTACGTCGTCGTCAACGATGTGAGCGCCCGAGACTGGCAGGGCGTCCCCGCCGCGCTGCGTGACGGCGAGAAGGGCGACGGTCAGTGGCTTCGGGCGAAGGGCAGCGACACGTTCCTGCCGATGGGTCCCGTGTTCGTCACGCCGGACGAGGTCGACCCGGCGGCCGGGCTCCGACTCCGCAGCTGGCGGATCACGCCCGACGGCGAGGAGCACCTGATGCAGGACGGCTCGACGGCCGACATGATCTGGGGCATCCCGGCGCTGATCGCGTACATCACCACGGCGATCACCCTGGAGCCTGGCGACGTCATCGCCACGGGGACGCCGTCGGGCGTCGGCGTCTTCCGCGATCCGCCGGTCTTCCTCGCACCGGGCGACCGGGTGCGCTGCGAGATCGAGGGCATCGGCTCGGTCGAGAACCCGGTCATCGACTGGTCCGAGGCGGGCTAGGTCGCTGGTCTGAGGCGGGCTACGTCGAGCGAACGTGCGAGGACCGCTCGATGAACGGTCAGACATGGCGCGGTACCACGCGACGTCATCGCGTCACCGCCACTGGCAGTGGCACCGCGGCCGTTGGTGACGGAAGGGTGCCGCCGCCCCGCACTCCCGCGCCCCCGTCCCACCTCCCCCGCGCTACGCTCGCGTCATGCAGGCCCTCGTCAAGACCGCGGCCGGCCCCGGCCTCGAGCTCCGCGACGTGCCAGAACCCGAGATGACGATCAACGACGTCCGGATCCGCGTCCGCAAGACGGGCATCTGCGGGACCGACCTGCATATCGCCGACTGGGATCCGTGGGCGGAGAAGACCATCAGGCCGCCGCTGATCGTCGGTCACGAGTTCGTCGGCGAGGTCCTCGAGGTCGGCAGCAACGTCCACGACCTGGCGCCGGGCGACATGGTCAGCGGCGAGGGCCACGTCGTCTGCGGCCGATGCCGCCATTGCCGGGCGGGTCGCTGGCATCTGTGCGCGAACACCGTCGGGCTCGGCGTCCAGCGGGACGGTGCCTTCGCCGAGCAGGTCGTCATGCCGGTGACCAACGTGTGGCACCACTGGCCCGGCATCGACGAGGAGCAGGCCGCCCTCTTCGACCCGTTCGGGAACGCCGTCCACACCGCCCTCGCCTTCCCGATCCTCGGCGAGGACGTGCTGGTCGTCGGGGCCGGGCCGATCGGGCTCATGGCGACCGCCGTCGCCCGCCATGCCGGCGCGCGGTTCATCGTCGTGAGCGAGCCGAACGCCACCCGCCGGCAGCTCGCGACGACGATGGGCGCGACCCTGGTGGTCGACCCGAACGAGCGCGACCTCAAGGATGTCCAACGGGAGCTCGGGATGGTCGAAGGCTTCGACGTCGTCCTCGAGATGTCGGGCAACCCGGGCGCCCTCCGCGACGCGCTGGCAAACATGGCGCACGGCGCCGGCATGGCGATCCTCGGCATCCCGACCGAGGAGATCCCGATCGATATCAGCCGGGTCGTCTTCGACCAGCTCCGTCTCCAGGGCATCTACGGCCGGGAGATGTTCGAGACCTGGTACAAGATGTCGGTGTTGCTCCAGTCGGGCCTCGACATCCGTCCGGTCATCACCCATCGGTTCGGCTTCCGCGAGCACGAGGACGCCTTCGCCGCCGCGCGCAGCGGCGCATCGGGCAAAGTGGTGATGGATTGGAGCTGAAGCCATGACCACCACGCCGCGTCGCGATCCCCTCGCCTACCTCGACGACGAGGTGGCCGCCCTGCGGGAGCGCCATCTCTACCGCGCGCTTCGGGTCATGAGCAGTGCCCAGGGCCCCATCGCCTCTGTCGACGGCGAGCGCGTGATCAGCCTCTCATCGAACGACTACCTCGGGTTCACCCACCATCCGCGGCTGCGCGAGGCAGCCCTGGCTGCGGTGCGCGACTTCGGGGTGGGGAGCGGCGCGGTCCGAACGATCGCCGGCACGATGTCGATGCACGAGGCGCTCGAGGCGGAGCTGGCCGAGTTCAAGGGCACGCCCGCGGTCCTGACCTTCCAGTCCGGGTTCACCGCGAACACCGGCGTCATCCCGACCATCACCGGCGAGACCGACCTGATCGTCAGCGACGGCCTCAACCACGCGTCGATCATCGACGGGATGCGCTTGTCGAAGGCGCCCCGGAAGATCTACCCGCACGCCGACGTCCGAGCGTTGCAGGCGATCCTCGATGAGGCGATCGAGAACGGTCGCGACGGGACCGGCGAGCCCTACCGGCTGATCCTCGTCGTGACGGACGGCGTCTTCTCCATGGACGGGGACATCGCCCCGCTGCCGGCCATCGTCGATGCTGCCGAGTCCGCAGGCGCGGCCGTATTCGTCGACGATGCCCACGCTTCGGGCGTCCTGGGACGCGACGGCCGGGGGACCGTCGACCACTTCGGCCTCCATGGCCGGGTGGCCATCCAGGTCGGCACGCTCAGCAAGGCGGTCGGCGTGCTCGGCGGTTACGTGGCCGGCAGCACCGCCCTGCGGGAGATCCTGACCCAGCGCGCGCGACCGTTCCTCTTCTCGACGTCCCATCCGCCGGCCGTGGTCGCCGCCTGTCGCGAGGCGATCAAGGTCATGCAGGAGGAACCCGAGCTGCTCGAGCGGCTGTGGGCGAACACACGCCGCTTCAAGGCCGAGCTCGCCCGCCTTGGCTTCGATACGGGCCGCTCCGAGACGCCGATCACGCCGGTGATGATGGGCGAGCCCGAGACCGCGATGCGCTTCAGCGACCGCCTGATGGGCGAGGGCGTCTTCGCCCAACCGGTGGTCTTCCCGACCGTGGCCCTCGATCAGGCGCGGCTCAGGACGATCGTGACCGC
>DATBMM010000102.1:0-5573 GCA_036554825.1 Candidatus Limnocylindrales bacterium | reverse complement strand
AGGTCGCGGCTGGCGAGGAGCTGCCCTACCTCGACGCGAGTTTCGACATCGCGTTCGGCAAGGCCGTCCTCCACCACCTCGATCCGGTCGCCGGTGCGAGGGAGCTCGCGCGGATCCTCGTCCCCGGTGGTCGGGCGGCCTTCTCGGAGCCGCTCGGCACCAACCCCGTCGTGGGATTCGTGCGCGACCACGTGCCGTACCCCCACAAGCACGAGCGCGGTGCGGACATCCCGCTCCGGCGCCAGGACATCGACGCGTGGATGGCTCCGTTCTCCAAGGCGCACCTGCGGGGCGTGCAGCTCTTCAGCATGGTCGAGCGCGGGTTGGGCTTCCATCGGAAGCTCCCCATCCTGCGCGAGTACGACCGGCTGCTGTTGGATCGCTGGCCGGGGCTCTGGCCACTGTGCCGCTACGGGGTGCTGACGCTCGAGCGCTGACGTCGCGGGGCTGACCCTCAGACGCTGACGACCTCCCCGGCCGGCGCCTCGGCACCGTCGGCCGGAGCGCCCGCCCTCGACTTCGCGCGGTGGCGTGCCGCCTTGGCGCGGTTGCCACAGGTGGACATGTCGCACCAGCGCCGTCGGCCGGTGCGCGAGGTGTCGTAGAAGACCCAGCGGCAGCGGTCGTTATCGCAGATCTTGATCCGCTCCGGGTTCCCGCCCGTCAGCTCGGTCACGAGCGGGTCGCACAGGCGCGCGAGCGCGTCGTCGATCGGGTCACCGACATGGCGGTGGTCGACCGCGACACAGCCATCCGACGAGGGCACGAGCTCGATGACCTGGCGCGCGTGCAGCGCTCGGTTGACCGTGTCGAGCGCCCCGGTCGATGCCTGCCGATGCTCGACCAGCGCATCGGTGACCTCGCGCAGAGCGGCGCGGACGGCGTGGATGCGTGCCAGGTCGCGGGCAGCCGCCCCGGCGTCACTGCCTGCCTGGCGGTCCAGTCGATGCGCGCCCTCGGCATGGATCACGCCGCGCTCCACGAACCACGACAGGGCATCCCCGAGCGTCGCCAGACGTTCGAGGGGCGAACCGTTCTCGGTGTCGTCGGTGTTCAGGAAATCGAACGTGTCGTCGATGTCCACGTCGTGGGCGTGGTAGCCCCGACCGGTCGCGGTGGTGGACAGTGTGGTTGTCATTGCGTTAACCACTTTAGAGCACTTGACAGGTTATGCGCAAGGGCCTAAAGTACGACATGTAACCACTCAGAGTTAAGAAACGGGTTACGAGTAACTGGAAAGGACCGATCAATGGAAGCCATCCTTCTGTTCCTGGTCCTGGTCATCGGCTTCGCAGCCCTGGACCTGGGCTCCGTCCGCTTCGGCGTCGACTCGCGGGAACAACTGCCCGATACCCACGTCCGCTAACCGCTGACCACAGTCACCGACCCATCCTGGAGGATCTCGTGCATTCCTACTACGCAATGCTCGCTCTCGACCTCGCGAACGATCGTTCGCGCGAGGCCGAGGAGCTGCGGCTGGTGCGCCTGGCTCGGGACGGCGCGGAGTACGACTGGCTGGCGATCGAGGATCGCCCCTCCGCACTCCGGCGCGGGCTCGCCCGAGCCACCGCAGCCGTGAGCCTCAGCGCCGCTTCGGCGACGCGTCGACTCGATGAGCGCAAGGCCGAGGACCTCGGCCGCGCGATCGCGATGGCCGACTGACCAGACCGAACGATACGGACAGAGCGCCTGCCCCTCCCGGCAGGCGCTCTTCGATTCCCGGCACGCGTCGCGCTACGCTGCACGCAATGAGCTCGACGGCAGCGGTGTCCTGGGGGCCCGGTCGGATCGATGTGTTCACGGTCGCCGACGATCGATCGCTCGTCCATCGGTCGTTCGACGGGGATGGCTGGTCGGAACCGACGTCACTCGGTGGACGACTCGCGTCCGCGCCGGCGGCGACGGCATGGGGCGTCGATGAGCTGCAGGTCTTCGCCATCTTCGACGACGGCCAGCTCTGGAACCGCTATTGGGACGGCGAGTCGTGGCACGGCTGGGAGCCGATGGGCGGCGAGCTGACCGGCACGCCGGCCGCCTCGTCGTGGAGTGCCGACCGCATCGACGTCTTCGCGCCGGGCCGCGATGGACGGGTCTGGCATCGCTGGTGGGACGGCACGCGCTGGGTCGACTGGGAACATCTGTCGTCCAGATAAGTCGCAGCTAAGCGCCTCCCGGTACGGTCTGGCGAGACGCCCCGCCGCGTCGGAAGTGCCCCCGACATCGCGGGGCGTCGGACCATCCGGCGCCTCCGACCTACCCGCCACGGAGCGCCGTCAGACATGGATCCGAGCGCGACCCCGCCGTGGCGCGTCCTCGAGACACCGTCGTCCGAGACGGCCGACCCGAGGACCGTCGCGGCCGGGGTGGGCAAGACGGCATGGGCGAAGGTCGCAGGCATCCTTGGCGCTGCCGCGATATGCGCAGTGGTCGCGGTCGTCCTCGCGTCGAGCGGTAGCGCCGGCACGATCCAGGTCGACGGTGGGATGCCGCTCAGGGAAGACGCGTCGTCGAGTGAACCAGCCGCGTCGAACGGGCCGCCGGGCGGGGAACTGGTCGTCGAGGTGGTCGGTGCCGTGCCGAAGCCTGGCGTCTATCGGCTGCCGCGCGGGTCGCGGGTCGTGGACCTCGTGCAGCTGGCAGGCGGGTACGGGCCACGAGTCGATACCGCCCGCGCGGAGCAGGAGCTGAACCTCGCGGCGCCGCTGGATGACGGCGACCACATCCGCGTGCCGTCCCGTGACGATCCGGTCGCCATCGGGTCCGCCGGACCAGACGACGCACCCACGGGCGATCTCGTCGACATCAACACCGCCACGCAGGCCCAGCTCGAGGAGCTGCCGGGCATCGGTCCAGCGACGGCGCAGAAGATCATCGCTGCCCGCGAAGAGGCACGGTTCAGCGCCATCGAGGAACTCCGTTCCCGCGGGGTGCTCGGCGAGAAGACGTTCGAGAAGCTGCGCGATCTCGTCACGGTCGGCTGACCGTGCCCCGGAGCGCCTGGCTCGCGGTCGGCGCGGCACTGGGCGCGCTCGTCATCACGACCGAGGACCGCCGCATGATCGCCGTCGCCCTGGCGCTGGTCGGGCTCGGGTTCGTGGCGGCATGCGGACTTCGCTCACGTCGGCGAACGATCGCCCTGGCGCTGGCGATCGGCACCGTATCGATCGTGCTCCGCGGGGTGGCGCTGCCGCTGACCTCACCACTCGATGGCCAGCCGTCGGGCGACGGTCCATGGACGATGGTCGTGGAGGCGATCGGGTCACCCCGGGAGGGCCACCAAGTCGCCACGCTCCGGACGATCGACGGGGGATCGAGCGGCTTCCGTCTGGCGGCGACCCTGCCGCGCTATCCACCGATCGAGCCAGGCGACCGGATCGAGGTCGTCGGCCGTGTCCGTGAACGTCCCGACAGCTCGTATGGGCGCTACCTGGAGCGGATCTCGGCCTGGGGTACCCTCGATGCCCGGTCGATCACGCTGCTCGAACGCCCGATCGATGCCGCGACAGCCCTCGAGTCCGTGCGCCGCTCGGCCGGCGAACTGCTGACGCGCGTCCTGCCGGAGCCGGAGGCCGGCCTGGCAGCGGGGATCCTGATCGGACTCCGGGATCGGGTCGATCGATCGATCGCTGCCGACTTCACGACGGCCGGCGTCAGCCACGTCGTCGCGATCTCCGGCTGGAACATCGCGATCGTGGCTGCCGCCATCGGAGCCGTCGCCGGTCGGATCGGGCGACGGCGCCGGGCCGTGGTGACCGCCGTCGCCATCGCCGGGTACATCTGCTTCGCGGGTGCGTCCGCCTCGGTGCTCCGGGCCGGTGCGATGGCGGGTGTCGTCCTGCTCGCGCGTGAGTCCGGACGAGCCGGGCGTGCTGCAGCGGCCCTCGGATGGGCGGCGGCTCTGCTGCTACTCGTTGACCCGCGCCTCATCGCCGACGCCGGCTTCCAGCTGTCGACCCTGGCGACCGCCGGGTTGATCGCCTGGGCCACGCCGCTCACCGCCCGACTCGACCGATGGACCCGCGGCCAGCTACCGAGGTGGCTCAGCGAGAGCCTCGGCGTATCGCTCGCGGCGCAGGCCGCGACCCTGCCGGTCGTCCTGGCGTCCTTCGGTCGGCTGGCGCTGATCGCGCCGGCCGTGAACCTCCTCGTCGTGCCGCTCGTCGCGCCAGCGATGGCCGCCGGGATCCTCGCGTTGGGCGGCGGGGGCCTCGTCGCGGCTGGGGCGCCGGAGCCTGTCGGCGCGATCCTCGCCGCGCCGGGCTGGGTATCTCTGCGGATCATGATCGGCATCGTCGAAGGGGCCGCCGGGTTGCCGCTCGCCAGCCTCACCCTCGAGCCGCCGCTCGGGACCGTGATCGGGATCGGCAGCGTCATGGCCGGCGGCGCGGCGATGGCATGGCATCGTCGGGCGCCCCGCCGCGGTCGAGCGGCCCACGATCGGACGACCGATCCAGCTGCCCGGTCGGGACCGTTCCGACTCGCGACCGGAGCGCTCGTGGTGGCCGTGACCGTTGCCGGCGCGGTCGTGATCAGCAGGTCGGGCGGGTACGCGCGCATCACCGTGCTCGACGTCGGCCAGGGCGACGCGATCCTCGTGGAGGGGTCACGCGGTGGGCGGTTGCTGGTCGACGGCGGACCGGATCCCGACCGGCTGCTCGTCGAGCTCGACCGCCGCATCCCGCCGTGGGACCGTCGGATCGATGCGGTGATCCTGAGCCATCCGCACGAGGACCATGTCGCGGGCCTCGCCCTGTTGCTCGACCGGTATCGCGTCGGTCGGGTCTTCGAGCCCGGGATGCGCGGACCGGGACCCGGCTACGCGGCCTGGCTCGAGCGCGTGAACGTCGCGGGTGGCCGACCCCGCCTGTCGATCGCAGCAGGCGACCGACTCGCGGTCGACGACATCGATCTGCGCGTCCTCTGGCCGGTCCGGGGTCAGGTAGCCACCGAGCCACCCGACAGCGGCACGGGCATCAACAACGTGTCGGTCACGCTCCTGGGGACGGTCGGGGAGCGGCGGTTCCTGCTCGCGGGCGACGTCGAGGAGGAGGTCGACCCGAGTCTGCTCGCCGCCGGGCTGCCCAGGCTGGACTTCCTGAAGGTGGCCCATCACGGCAGCCGCACCGCGACGACCGAGGCCTTCGTCGCCGCCGTCCGTCCGCGGGTCGCGGTCGCGTCGGCGGGGACAGGGAACCGATACGGGCATCCCGCACGGTCGACGCTCGAGCGGCTGTCATCCGCCGGTGCGCGTGTGTACCGGACGGACCAGGATGGGTCCGTCACGGCAACGTTCGAGCCGTCCTCGATGTCCGTGCGCACGGCGCCGCGACGGGGCGCCGCCGCCGTTCCAGCCGAGCGGTCCATCGCGGCGCGAGGGGTGTTCCTGTGCGACGTGCCGCTCCAACCCTTCGTCACGGTGTCCGCTGCGACTCCTGCGGCCGGGCCGGCCTCGGCCCTCGGGTACCATCCGGCGGATGACGTCCCCAGGCCCTCGCTCGGGCGCTGCCCTGCCCTGCCGCCCCCGGATCCCCGGCGCTGGCCGTCCGCGTGAGCTCGACCAGTCGTGATCGCGC
>DATBMM010000029.1:0-28499 GCA_036554825.1 Candidatus Limnocylindrales bacterium | reverse complement strand
TACGTGTCCGGCGAGATCGCCGACCTCGCGGCCATGGCCCAGCCGACCATCGGCGTCGTGACGGCGGTGCAGGCGGTCCACCTGTCCCGCATCGGGACCATCGAGGCGATCGAGCAGGCCAAGGGCGAGCTCCTGGAGGCGTTGCCGGCCGGCGGCACCGCCGTCCTCAACGCGGACGACCCGATCGTGACCCGTATGGACGACCGGACGGCAGCGCGGGTGATCCGCTATGGCTTCGACGACACCGCGGACGTCCGGGCGGTCGACGTGGAGCCAGGCGGGACGACCGGCATGCGCTTCCGACTGCGCACGCCGATCGGCGAGCGGACCGTCATCACGCCATCCCTCGGGCGGTTGTCGGTACACAACGCGGCTGCTGCCGCCGCGGTCGGGATCGCCGCGGGTCTCGACCTGGACACCATCGCCGGCGCGCTGGCGTCCGGGTGGGGCGCCCCGCACCGGGTGGAGCTCGTCCCGCTGCGCGGGGCGACGGTCATCGACGACAGTTACAACGCGTCGCCCGGGTCGATGACGGCCGCTCTCGAGCTGCTAGCGGACCTGCGCGGCCGGCACGTCGCCGTGCTCGGCGAGATGTTGGAGCTCGGCGATGCCCACGAGCCAGGCCACTACGAGGTCGGCGAGGCCGCGGCTGCCGTCGTCGATACGCTGATCGTGGTCGGGGCCGGGGCGAGCGGGATCGCCGTCGGTGCCCTCCAGGCGGGCCTCGACCCGGCGCGGATCCACGTCGTCGCGGACGCCGAGGCGGCCCTGGACGCGCTCCTTCCGCGGCTCCGCGACGGCGACGTCGTGCTGGTCAAGGCGTCGCGTGGCATCGGTCTGGATCGCGTCGTCGACGGCCTCCGGCTGGAGCTGGGTGAGCGCGCCCGATGACCGTCGAGCTGATCCAGGGCCTGCTGCTGGCCTTCGCGTTGGTCGTGATCCTCATGCCGCCCTACATCCGGCTGCTGCAGGCCCTCGGCTTCGGCAAGCGGATCCGCCAGGAGGGTCCCGAGAGCCATTTCGTCAAGGAAGGCACGCCGACGATGGGCGGCCTCCTGATCGTGATGGTGGTGCTCGGGATCTACTTCTTCCTGCGCCAGCCGGACGCCGCGACGTTCGCGCCGCTGGCGGCCCTCGCCGGTGTCGGTGCGCTCGGCGCGTTCGACGACTACCTCAACGCCCGGACGGGGGAGGGGATCAAGGCGCGCCAGAAGCTCATCTGGGTGACCGTCGTGGCCGTCGTCGCGGCATGGCAGATCCAGCAGACGTATGCCATCACCGCGATCGCGGTGCCGTTCTACGGGCCATTGCCGATCGAGCCGTGGCTGTATGTCGGGTTCGCGGCCTTCGCGATCATCGCCGCCGCCAACGGCGTGAACATCACCGACGGGCTGGATGGGCTGTCGGGCGGCACCGTCGCCATCGCGTTCGTGGCGTACATGCTCATCGCGCTGCTGAACACGCCGGCCCAGCCGAACCTGGCGCTGCTGTGCGCGCTGATCATCGGGGCGCTGCTGGGTTTCCTGTGGTTCAACGTGCACCCGGCCCAGATCTTCATCGGGGACTCAGGGGCGCTGTCGCTCGGGGCCACGCTGGCCGTCACGGCTCTGATCACCGGCCAGATCCTGGTGCTGCCGCTCATCGGCATCATCTTCGTCCTCGAGACGGTGTCGGTGATCCTCCAGGTCGTCTACTTCCGGGTAACCGGCGGGCGGCGGCTGTTCCGGATGAGCCCGATCCACCATCACTTCGAGCTCGGCGGCTGGGACGAGGAGAAGATCACGATCCGCTTCTGGATCGTGGCGATCCTCGCCGCGCTGCTGGGCGTGACGCTGTTCCTGGCCACGCAGCCGGGTCAGCTCCGTTGAGTGCGGCCGCCATGACCCGACCGATCGCGATCGACCCCGACAGCCTGTCCATGGAGGCGATCCGTTCCGGTGCGCTCGCCGACGAACCGGTCACCGTGCTCGGCTTCGCGCGGAGCGGCATCGCCCTCGCCTGCTTCCTGGCCGATGCCGGCGCCCGCGTGACCGTGTACGACGGTCGTGGAGAAGCCGAGCTGGCCGGGGCGATCGCGGCGCTCGAGGGCCGGGAGGTGCGCCTGGCCCTCGGACCCGAGGTCGATCCGGCCTCGACCTGGGCGGACGCGCGGCTGGTGACGACGTCGCCGTCGATCAACCCCGACTTCCCGACCACCGAGCCGCGTCTGCGGGCTGAGCTCCGGGCGCTCGTCGATGCGCGGGCGGCGGGTGACCGAACGGTGCCCGCGCTCGTGTCCGAGCCGGACCTGTTCCTGCGGCTCTGCGTCGCGCCGACGATCGGCGTGACCGGCACGAAGGGCAAAACGACCACCGCTTCCCTCACCGCCGCCATCCTGGCCGCGGATCCCGGCCACCCGGTCGTCCTGGGCGGCAACATCGGCGTACCGATCCTCGACCGGCTGGCGGAGCTGACGCCGGACCATCGCGTCGTCTACGAACTGTCGGAGCTGCAGCTCCCGACGCTGTCGAGCGGCACGACCGTGGCCGTCTACACGAACGTCACGGCGGACCACCTCGATCGGCACGGGTCGCTGGAGGCGTATCGGCGCGTCAAGCGGATCCTGGCCGAGCGGGTCGACCCCGCTGGTGCGCTCGTGCTCAATGCCGAGGATCCGGTGGTGGCCTCGTACAGCGAGCTCGGCTCGGCTCGAGCGGTCCGCTACCGTCGCGGCGACCCGCCGCCGGGTGGGCTGGGCGTGGTGGCTGGCTGGATCGTCGCCGACCGCGTCGCGCCACTCGGCGACGAGCGGGTGCTCGACGGCCGGATCATGCCGGTCGACGAGCTCGGGATCCCGGGCGAGCACAACGTGTCGAACGCCCTCGCCGCGGTCGCGGTCGGTGCGCTGTTCGGCGTGCCCGTGGAGGGGATCCGCGAGGCGGCCGCGGCCTTCACTGGGGTCGAGCACCGGCTCGAGCCGGTCGCGACCGTCGACGGGGTCCGGTTCGTCAACGATTCGATGGGCACGCAGCCGGATGCCGTCATCGCCGCATTGCACGCATTCGACGGGCCGGTCGTGCTGATCGCGGGTGGCCAGGACAAGGGCGTGGATCTCACGGACCTCGCGCGCCAGGTCGCCAGCCGTGCCTCCGCGGCGGTGCTCATCGGCGAAAGCGGCCCGGATCTCGAGCGGCGGTTCCGCGATGCGGGCCTCGCCCACGCGGAACGGGCCGGTTCGCTCGATGAGGCGGTCGTCCGCGCCGATGCCCTGGCCCGTGCGGCGCTCGCTGACGCCGGCGCCGATGCCGCCTCGGCGACGGTCCTGCTCAGCCCGGCCGCGGCCAGCTTCGACATGTTCCCCGACTACGCGGCACGCGGCCGCGCCTTCAAGGACGCCGTCGCCGACCTGGTGGCGGCCCGAGCGAGGAGCCGCCGATGAACCTCGCCCCACCGATCCCGGGCTTCGGCAGGCCGCTGGCCGACGCCGACGCCAAGGAGCGGAAGCGTGCCAACGAGACGCGCCGGACCGCCAACCGCACGCCGACGAAGGACCTCACCCAGGCCCTCCAGCGCGAGCGGCACGCGCCCGACTACACCATCCTCGTCGTGGTCGTCGCCCTGGCTGCCATCGGCATCCTGATGGTCTACTCGTCGTCGGCCATGCGCGGCTACCTGTCGGCCGAGGCGAACACGTTCGCGACCGTCGGCCCCCAGATCCAGTGGGCCCTGCTGGGGCTGGTGGCGATGGTGGCGATGATGCGCGTCGACTATCGCTACCTGCGTCTCGTGTCCATCCCGGGCTACGCGATCGCGGTCGCGCTCCTGGTGCTGGTGTTCGTCGACGAGTTCAACATCGTCATCGGTGGCTCGGCCCGCTGGCTGCGCATCGGCCCGCTGCCCGCGATCCATCCGGCCGAGATGGCCAAGCTCGCGTTGGTCATCTACCTCGCTCACTGGTTCGCCAAGCGCGGCCATCGGGTCGGCGGGTTCTGGGGCGGGACGGTGCCGTTCCTGCTCATCACCGGGCCGGTGGTCGCCCTGGTCTTCAAGGAGCCCGATCTGGGGACGACCATCGTCATCACCCTGACCGCAGTCACCATGTGGTTCGTGGCAGGGGCGAACACGCTCCACCTCGGGTCGATGGTCTCGCTCGCCGGGCTGGCGGCGATCGTCGTCGGGCTGGCTGGCTACCAGATGGACCGCATCCGGGCGTGGCTCGACCCGTGGAAGTACGCCGACACGATCGGCTACCACACGGTCCAGGGGCTGCTCGCGCTGGGGATGGGCGGTGTCTTCGGGTCGGGCCTGGGCGAGAGCCGGATGGCCGGTGGGTTGTTCGTCCCGAATGCCTTCAACGACTTCATCTTCGCCATCATCGGCGAGGAGTTCGGGCTCCTCGGGGCCGGCGTCGTCATCGCGCTGTTCGTGCTGCTCGCCTACGCTGGCATCCGCGTGGCGCTCGGCGCCCCAGACACGTTCGGCGCGCTGCTCGCGGCGGGGATCACGGCATGGCTGTGCATCCAGGCCTTCATCAACATCGGCGTCGTGGTGACGCTCGTGCCGATCACCGGCATCACGCTGCCGTTCATCAGTGCCGGCGGCTCGTCACTCATCATCAGTTTCGCGGCGATCGGGATCCTTCTCTCGATCTCGCGCGAGACCATCGAAAAGGGGACCTGGAACGACGATGCGATCGCTCATCGTGGCCGGCGGGACGGGCGGGCACATCTACCCGGCGCTGGCCGTCGCCCGGTCGCTGCGCGCGCAGCCCGGCGGCGTTGAGCTCAGCTGGCTGGGCGGACACCGCGGGCTCGAGGCGGGCATCGTGCCCGCCGCGGGCATCCCGTTCGAGCGGCTCGTGCTCCGGTCGCTCCGCTCGGTCGAGCTGAACCACCACGCGGTCCTCGACCCGATCCGGCTTGGCGCGTCCGTCCCGCAGGCGGCGGCCCGGCTCGCTCGGCACCGGCCCGATGCGATCTTCACGACCGGCGGCTACGTCGCGATCCCCGTCCTGCTCGCCGCCGCACCGCTCGGCATCCCGGTCGTGCTGTGGGACGGCAACGTGGTCCCCGGTCGGGCGGTCCGGGCGACGGCCCGGCTGGCCGACGTGATCGCGGTCTCGTTCGAGGCGACGTGCCAGGCGCTGGCCTCCGCCGCGCCCGGCCGTCCGTGCTATCTCACCGGCACGCCGATCCGCGACACCGCGGGCATCGACCGGGAAGCGGCACGCACGAGACTCGGCATCCGACCCGGGATGCGCGTGATGCTGATCTTCGGCGGGTCGCAGACGGTGCGCCGCTTCAACGCCGCCGTCGCCGAGGCGCTGCCCCGGCTGGTCGAGAAGGTCGTCGTGCTGCATGTGACCGGCGACGACGGGTATGCCGCGGCCTTGGCCGGTCGCGAGGCTCTGCCGCCCGACTGGCGGGATCGCTACAAGCCGTATCCGTTCCTCCGCGACGACATGCTCGCCGCGCTCGCCGCCGCGGACCTCGTCGTGGGCCGCGCGGGGTCGTCGACGCTGGCCGAGGTGACGGCGCTGGGCCTGCCCATCGTCGTGGTCCCGTACCCCCACGCAGCCGGTCATCAGACCGCCAACGCCCGCCAGCTCGTCGAGGCGGGCGCCGGGCGGCTGGTCGACGACTCCGCCTTCGATGCGGCCGCGCTGCTGGAGGCTGCCCGTCTGCTCGAGGACCCGACCGCGCATCTCGCGATGTCCGCCGCGGCCCGCGCGCTCGGCCGGCCGGGCGCCGCCGACGCCGTCGCGGACCTCGTCCGAGCCGCAGGACGCCGCGAACCGCTACCCGACGCGGCGACCATCGAGCGTCGCTCACGCGGGGTCCCGGCATGACCGCCGCGACCGCCTTCGATGCCGTGGCCATCGGCTCCGAGATCCAGCGCCGGGTCGGCGTCAAGACGTCCCGCGACGAGCCGCTCGCCCGGTTCACCACGATGCGCGTCGGCGGACCGGCGGACCTGTTCGCGACGGTCCACAACCTGTTCGAGCTGCGGGCGCTCGTGCGCTTCGCCAGGCAGCGCGGGCTCCCGCACGTCATCCTCGGCCGTGGCAGCGACCTCGTCATCAGCGATCGGGGCATCCGCGGGCTGGTCATCCAGGACCGGGCGGAGGGCTCCCGCGTCGAGGGCGACCGGTACATCGCCGACGCCGGCGTGCCGATGGCCCGCGCCGCTACCGAGGCCCAGAAGGCGGGCCTCACCGGTCTGGAGTTCGGACTGGCGATCCCGGGCACGGTCGGCGGGGCGGTGTGGGCCAACGCCGGCGCCCACGACGCGGATGTCGCCGGCGTGCTGGTGTCCGCGCGCGTCCTCGGGGCCGACGGTGTGGAGACGATCGTCCCTGTCGCCGACCTCGGTCTTGGCTATCGCGACAGCCGGTTCAAGCACCCGTCCGGCGACAGCCCGCCGGAGCTGATCCTCGATGGGACGTTCGCCCTGGCCCAGGCCGACCCCGACGTGATCAAGGCGCGACTCGACGAGATCCGGCGCTGGCGACAGGCCCACCAGCCGCTGGGTCTGCCCTCGGCCGGCAGCGTCTTTCGGAACCCGGACGGTGACTCCGCCGGCCGCCTGATCGACGCGGCGGGACTCAAGGGCTTCCGGATCGGCGGCGCGGTCGTGTCCGAGAAGCACGCCAACTTCATCGTCAACGACCAGAAGGGCACGGCCGCCGACGTTCGTCGCCTCGGCGACCACGTGCGCGCCGTCGTGGCCGAGGCGACCGGCATCGACCTCGTGTACGAGGTCGAGTTCCTGGGCGACTGGGAGGGCTGGCCATGGCCGGCGTGACGGGCGCCGACCGGCCGCCGGTGGTGGTCCTGCTCGGTGGCCCATCCGCGGAGCACGACGTGTCCGTGGTGTCGGGCACCGCGATCGCCGATGCGCTGGCCGGGGCGGGCGTCGGCGTCCGTCAGGTGTTGATCGACCTCGACGGGGCGTGGTGGTGGCTGCCGACCGACCATCGCCGCGACGGGCGGCCGGCCCCGGCCTACGACGACCCACCCTCGCTCGGGGCCGAGGGGCCGATCACGGTCGGGGCCGCCATCGATCGCCTGGCCGCCGAGGAGCCGGCGCCGGTCGTGGTGATCGGGCTCCACGGTCCGTTCGGGGAGGACGGGACGGTCCAGGCCCTGCTCGAGGCCGCCGGCCTGGCGTACACCGGGTCCGGTGTGGCCGCCTCGGCACTCGGGATGGACAAGGCCCTGTTCAAGCGGATGTGCCGGGGGCTCGGCATCCCGGTCGTCGATTGGCGCGAGGTCCGCGACACACGTTGGCGCGCTGATCGGTCGGGCGTCCGGCGCGAGATGGCCGCCTTCGCCGCCGGTTCGGCCGACCCGCGGCTCATGGTCAAGCCGGCCCGCCTGGGGAGCTCGGTCGGGATGACCCTCGTCCACGACTCGGCGGAGCTGGCCGCGGCGCTCGACCTCGCGTTCCGCTACGACTCGCTGGCGCTCGTGGAGGCGTACGTCCCCGACGCCCGGGACCTCGAGCTGGCGGTGATCGGCAACGACCACGCCAGGCTGGAGTTGTACGGCCCGGGCGAGATCGTCAGCGGTCACGAGTTCTACGACTACGAGGCCAAGTACACGCCCGGCCTATCGGAGACGTCCACCCACGCCGAGGTGTCCGACGTCGAGAAGGCGGTCATCCACAAGCTCGCCCGGGACGTGTACCGGGCCATCGGCGCGGAGGGCTTCGCCCGGGTCGACTTCCTCATGGCCGGCGAGCGCATCCTGGTCTCCGAGATCAACACCATCCCGGGCTTCACCCCGATCAGCCTCTTCCCGACGATGCCGGCCGAGGGCGGGCACACGTTCTCCGATGTCTGCCTGCGCATCGTCGACCTGGCGCTCGAGCGCCATGCGGCGCGGCCGTCGACCCGCCTGGGGCCCGCCGACCTGCCGCGATGACCCTGCGCCCCCGCCAGCCGGCGCGACGGCTCGGGCCGACACGGCCGACGGCACGCCGCGCACCGGGGGGCGCCCCGGTCCGACGGACCCGCTCGATCCGGCGGGCTTCGGCGGGGCTCACCCCAGTCCGGGCCGGCGCCATCCTCGTCATGCTGCTCGCCGCCTCGGCCGTGTACGGCGTCGCCCACTCGCCGGCCTTCGTGTATCGCAACACGACCGTCGAGGGCCTCACGTTCACCGACGAGGCCCAGGTCCGGGAGGCGCTGCGGGACGCCCAGGCGACGAACCTGTTCAGCCTCGTCACCCGGCCCTACGAGGACCGGATCCGGGAGCTCCCGACCGTCCGCTCGGTCGAGGTGGTGGTCCGCCTGCCGGACACGATCGGCGTGCGGATCCGCGAGCGCGAGGCGCTCCTCGTCTGGCGGATCGGGGCTCGGCGCTACCTGGTCGACGGGGAGGGTCGCCTGTTCGCGCGCCTACCCGAGGAGGGTCCCACCGGCGCCGGCTCGCTGCCGGTCGTCGAGGATCGCCGGGCCGCATCGGTCGGCCTGTCGGTCGGACGCTCGCTCGACCGCGTGGACCTCGACGCCGCGACGCGGCTCGGTTCGGTCGTCCCCGCGGACGTCGGCAGCGCCGCGGAGCGGCTGTCGGTGTTCGTGACCGACGAGCACGGTTTCATGGTCCGGACCCAGCCCGCGTCATGGCAGGCCGTGTTCGGGTTCTACACGCCGACCCTCCGCACCCCCGAACTGATCCCCGGCCAGGTGCGTCTGCTGCGCAGCCTCCTGATCGGGCGCGAGCCGCTCATCGACCGGGTCATCCTCGCGTCCGAGACCGACGGCACGTACATCCCGAAGCCGACACCGCTGCCCAGCGCGACCCCCCCACCGTGATAGCCTTGGCCAAACCAGACGGAGGAGGACGAGGGACCACGTGCTGCTTCCCCTGCTCGGGCTCCTTGTGGGCGTCCTGGCGGGCCTCGTCCTCAACATCAACGTCGGCTTCGAGCTCAGCCGGTACTCGGCGGTGGCGATCCTTGCCGCCCTCGATTCCGTGCTCGGAGCGGTCCGCGCGGAGCTGGATGGGGTCTACGACAATCGCATCTTCATCAGCGGTTTCCTCGTCAACGCGATCATCGCGGTGCTGCTGACGTTCATCGGCGATCGACTCGGCCTCGACCTGTATCTGGTGGCTCTCATCACCTTCGGTCTTCGGATCTTCGACAACGTGGCGCTCATCCGCCGGCACTTCCTCTAAGCCGGCCCAGAGGGGAGACGGACGGACACAGTGGAACGGGAAGCGGTCCTCGTCGGCATCGACGTCGGCACGAGCAAGGTCTGCGCCCTCATCGGCGAGGTGGCACGCGACGGCCGGCTGACGATCATGGGTCACGGGACCGTGCCCGCCTCGGGCCTCAAGAAGGGCGTCGTCATCAACATCGACCAGACCGTGCATTCGATCGCCGAGGCGGTCGAGAAGGCGGAGCGGCTGTCGGGCTGGAAGATCGACCGCGCCTTCGTCGGCGTCGGCGGGCAGCACGTCGAGAGCCTCAACTCGCCGGGTCAGGTGGCGGTCACCGGCCACCATCGCGAGGTCAGCCGCGAGGACATCAACCGGGCGATCGATGTGGCTCGGGCCGTGCCGATCCCGTCCAACCGGGAGGTCCTCCACGTCGAGCGGCGCGGGTTCTCGGTCGACGGCCAGGAGGGCGTCAAGGACCCGATGGGGATGAGCGCCCTGCGCCTCGAGGTCGAGACGCACATCGTCACCGCCTCTGCGACCGCGGTGACCAACCTGTCGAAGTGCGTCGCGGCGGCCGGCGTGAAGATCGACGAGCTCGTCGTCAACTCACTCGCCTCGGCCGAGGCGGTCCTCAACGAGACCGAGAAGGACCTCGGCGTCGCCGTCGCCGACTTCGGCGCCGGGACCATCGACCTCGCCCTCTTCCAGGACGGCTCCCCGTTCCACACCCGGGTGCTGCCGATCGGCGGCCACAACGTGACCAACGACATCGCGGCGGTGCTCAAGACCTCGCTGCAGACCGCCGAGGAGCTGAAGATCACCGAGGGCACCGCCGACCTGCGGCAAGTCACCGACGACGAGGAGATCAGCGTCAGCGTCCTCGGCGAGGACGCGGGGCGAACGGTCAGCCGCCTCGAGGTCTGCCAGGTCATCGAAGCGCGCATGCGCGAGACCTTCGAGCTGCTGCGTAACGAGATCCGCGCGGCGGGCGTCCGCCAGCTGCCTGCCGGGGTGATCATGACCGGCGGGGCGTCGCAGCTCGCGGGGATCGCCGAGCTCGGGCGCGAGGTCCTCGAGATGCCGGTACGGGTGGCGGCCCCGACCGGGATCGGCGGCCTCGTCGACACGTTGCTCACGCCCGCCTACAGCACGGGGGTCGGGCTCCTCCAGTGGGGCGCGTCGACCCTGGTCGACGGCGAGCCGCTGCGCTACGAGTCGGCCCCGGCGATGGGCGGGCTCGGCCGGATCCGGGACGCGCTCCGCAGCATCTTCCCGTAGGCGGATGGCTCGCAGGAGCGTCGCGTCCGCCTGCGGAGGCCTCCGTGCCAGCATGCCGATCGCTTCGGATCCATGGACACCCGCGAGCTGACGGTCCGGACGGGGTCGGCCCGGGGGACCGCCGACCTCACGGCCGCGTGCGCGGCGTTCCTCTCCGACATCGGCGCCGGGGACGGGCTGCTGTCGCTCTTCGTCCCGCACGCGACGGCGGGTCTGATCGTGGTCGAGGTGGGTGCCGGGTCAGACGATGACGTGCTGGATGCGCTCGATCGGCTCCTGCCCCGGGAGGACCGGCTGTACCGGCATCGGCACGGGTCGCCGGGCCACGGCGCGGACCACGTCGTGCCGCTGCTCGCCTCGCCGTCGCTCACGGTGCCGGTCATGGACGGCCGGATGGGCCTCGGGACGTGGCAGTCGATCTGCCTGCTGGACCCGAATGCCGACAACGCGGACCGGACGGTCCACCTCGGCTTCCTGGCGGGCTAGTCTCGACTCGCCGCCGGTGCCGCGGTGCACCGGCCGCGTCGAGGCTCGCGAGCTCCTGAACGTCGCCGGATAGGCGCTCCTTGGCCTCGGCGGTATACTCCCCGGACTCACGGACCCGTCCCCGCAAGCACGGGTCAAGCCCGAGCGCGCGAGACCAGAGATACCGATGACACCGCCCAGGACCCCCCGAGGGTCGCCGGAGGAGAGCCCGATGCCGTTGCGTTCCGATTCCGAGAACTTCGCGTTGATCCGCGTCATCGGCGTCGGCGGTGGTGGCAGCAACGCCGTCAACCGGATGATCCGGGCCGAGATGATGGGCGTCGAGTTCATCGCGTGTAACACGGACGCGCAGGCGCTCCTCCAGTCGGACGCTCCCCACAAGATCCGCATCGGCGACAAGGTCACGCGCGGGCTCGGGGCCGGTGGCGATGCCGCGATGGGCCAGCGCTCCGCCGAGGAGGACTCGGACAAGATCGCGTCGGCGCTCGCGGACTCGGACATGGTGTTCATCACCGCCGGGCTTGGTGGCGGGACGGGCTCAGGTGCCGCGCCGATCGTGGCCCAGATCGCCAAGGATTCCGGCGCGCTGACGATCGGCGTCGTGACCAAGCCCTTCGCCTTCGAGGGCAACCGCCGCAAGCTGGTCGCGGAGAAGGCGGCCGAGGAGCTCAAGACGCAGGTCGACGCGCTCATCACGATCCCGAACGACCGGCTCAAGGACGTGGTCCAGAAGAACACGAGCATCCTCGACGCCTTCCGGGTCGTCGATGACGTGCTGCGTCAGGGCGTCCAGGGCATCAGCGACATCATCACGATGCCCGGGCTGATCAACCAGGACTTCGCCGACGTGCGGGCGATCATGAAGGACGCCGGTTCAGCGTTGATGGGCATCGGCCGGGCGACCGGCGAGAACCGTGCCGTCGAGGCCGCCCAGCAGGCGATCGCGAGCCCGCTGCTCGAACTCGACATCCACGGCGCCCAGGGCATCCTGTGGAACATCACCGGCTCGTCGAACCTGTCGCTGTTCGAGGTCAACGAGGCGGCCGAGACCATCAAGGAGGCCGCCGACCCGGAGGCGAACATCATCTTCGGGACGAGCTTCAACGAGCGCCTCGGCGACGAGGTCATGGTCACCGTCATCGCCACCGGCTTCGACGGCGGGAAGCGCCGGCCGAGCGTCCAGCGCGAGTCGACCGGCGTCATGGAGGGCGCGGCGGCGACGCGCATCGCCCACGAGCGCGACTTCCTCCAGGAGCTGGAGCGCCAGCGCGAGCAGGGTACGGACGGCGCGTTCAGCCCCGCCCCGTCGCGCGACGAGGAGGCCGCAGCGGTCGTCAGCTCGCCGCGGGTCGACCGCGCGGCCGGGGAGGCCGCGGCACGCCGGCCCGTGACCTACGACGCCGACGACCTCGAGATCCCGAGCTTCCTCCGCCGCAAGTGAGCCGGGCCGGCGCATGGCCGGCGACGTCCCATCGATGACCGGTCGGCAGGCCGACGTCGACGCGCTCCGCGCGGCGTACGAACGCGTCCTGGAGCGCATCGCGCAGGCGTGCGCGCGGGTCGGACGCGACCCGGCGTCGGTGACCCTCGTCGCCGTCTCCAAGACGGTCGACGCGGAGCGCCTCGGGGCGGCGGTCGAGGCCGGCATCAGGACGCTCGGCGAGAACCGCGTCCAGGAGGCCGAGGCCAAGGTCGGCGAAGTGCGTGGCGCCAGCTGGCACCTGATCGGCCCGCTCCAGTCGAACAAGGCCCGCCGCGCGCTCGAGACGTTCGATGTCATCCAGACCGTGGATGCGGTCGGCCTGGCGGAGCGCCTCGATCGCCTCGCCCGCGAGGTTCGCGGGGCAGGCCCGTTTGCGCGCTACCCGGTGATGATCGAGGTCAACGTCGATGACGATCCGTCAAAGGCGGGCCTCGCGCCGGACACGCTGGCCGCGACGCTGGAGGCGATGACGTCCCTCGACGCGCTCGAGGTGCGCGGGCTGATGACGATCGGCCGGCTGGTCGGCGACGCCGAGGCGGCTCGACCGACGTTCGTGGCGCTGCGCGAGCTGTCAGAGCGGCTGCGCACGGCGGGCACCCAGCTCGGACCGGGCCTGTCGATGGGCATGACCGATGACTTCGAGGTCGCGGTCGAGGAGGGGGCGACGATCGTCCGGGTCGGTCGTGCGATCTTCGGCGAGCGGCCACATCAGCACGTGCCGGGAGAGCCCGACCACAGCCACGCCGGGGCAGCCCGCTGAACGAGGACTGGTAGACTCGAAGTCGTGGCCGGGGCGTTCTTCACCAACTTCATCCAGTTCCTGTTGATGGCGCTCTGGGCGCTGATCTTCGGGCGGATGATCATGTCGTGGGTCGACCCCACCGGCCGCAACCAGGTCTCGGCGTTCCTGTACCAGACGACCGAGCCGATCCTCGCCCCGGTGCGCCGGATGCTGCCGCAGACCGGCATGATCGATTGGTCGGGGTTCATCGTGCTCATCGTCCTCGGGGTCCTGTGGCGCGCCTTGTGAGGTCTTGAACCCGACCGACGTCCGCTTTGCCGTCCGCCTCACGCCGAGGGCAGCGCTCGACCGGATCGACGGGGTCGTCGATGGGGTCCTTCGCGCGCGGGTGGGTGCCCCCGCCGTCGAGGGCTCCGCAAACAACGCGCTGATCCGCCTGATCGCCGACGAGCTGGACGTCCCGCGCAGTGCCGTTCGCATCATCGCCGGCGCCTCGAGCCGTCAGAAGCTGATCGTGGTCGATGGTGCCGACGCCGAGGCGATCGTTGCCCGATGGCCGGGCCTGCGGGTATGATCACCAGCCGCGGAACGGTCCGCCGGCGACGGGCGATTGGCTCAGTGGTTAGAGCACGCGGTTCACATCCGCGGGGTCACTGGTTCGAATCCAGTATCGCCCACCACCCTCCCCACGGACCTTTGCGGCCGTGCCCTCACGCCTCGATCGGGTCGGACGCGGCGTTCTGGCGGCGCGCGAGGATGACGAACGGGATGGCCAGGACCTGGACGGCGCCGGCCACCACGTAGGCCGGTCCATATCCGAACAGGTCGGACACGCGACCAAGGGCCGGCTGCGCCACGGCGCCGCCGATCGAGCCCATGAACGAGTCGAAGGACAGCACGGTCGCGCGCTGCTCGGACGGGATGATGCCGTTGATGAAGGCCTGGCGGAGCGGCGTCTCGACCGCGAAGAGCAGGGCCCAGCCCGCCAGCAGGACGAGCGCCACCACGAACGAATCCGTCCAGCCGATGACGACGAGGACCACGACGGTCGCCACGGTCGCGACGAGGACCGCGTCGGTCCGACGGCGAAAGAGGCCGCGCACCTTGGGGACGACCAGGCCACCGACGATCTGCGCACCGGCGAAGAGCGCCGCGGCCAGACCCGCGATGCTGTAGGCATCGGGGTCGCCGTAGAGCTGGAGCAGGTAGGGCTGGCTGGCGTAGAACGCGAAGAACCCGATCCCTGAGGTGAACGGCGCGGCGAGCATCAACGCCCGCACTGGTGGGTTGCGCCAGCCCGCCTCGATCGAGCCGCGAACGACGCTCCGCACCTCGCTCACCGGGCTCGCACCGCGGCGCGGCGTGAAGCCGACGTCGTGCATGAAGCGGAAGGCGACGACGAGCGTCACGCCGAGCATCGCCGCCCGGAGGAGGTAGGGCATCCCGAGGTCGGTCGCCTGGGCGATGACGCCTCCGAGCACGGACCCGGTGAGCATCGCCGCGCCCGACGCCGTCTGGGCGCGCCCGAAGACGGTCTCGAGCTGCCCGGAGAAGCCGGTCGCCCCGAGGGCGTCGACGAGCCACGCCTCCGTGGCGCCGGAGAAGAACGTGAAGCCGAGGCCGAGCAGGGCGGAGGCCAGGGCCCAGCCGATGAACGGGGCGTGGAGCTGCCACATGGCGAAGTACAGGACGGTCGACAGCAGCAACGTGGCGGCACCGAGGAGGTACGAGAAGCGCCGGCCGCGCGTATCGGCGACGACACCGGTCGGGACCTCGAAGATCACCTGGCCCACGGCATAGAACGCATTCGCCGCGAACGCCTCGGTGTTCGACAGGCCGGCGTCGAGCAGGAAGAGGGTGTTGACGCCCCAGATGAACGACGCCGCCAGCGTCGTCAGGGTAGTCAGCAGGAGGTAGGTGCGCTGGATCGTCTGGGCGGTCGGCATCACGGACGCGGACTCTACCGCCGCGGGACCGACATCGACCTGCCCGGTGGCGTCACGCGATCATGGGGACGCGCGTCACATCAGCGGCGAACGACGACAACCTCCTCCGCGATGAAGCCCTCGGTCCTCCCCCGAGGGCTTCCTCGTGTCTTCGCCCGGCGTGTGGGCGCCCAGGGCGGCGTTGGCGACCGTCGCGCTACTGCTCTCTGGCCAGTCGCCGGAGGACGGCGGGCAGGATCCCACCGCCGCGGTAGTAGCCGACCTCGATCGGACCGTCGAGCCGCGCGATCGCCTCGAACCGGATCGAGCGACCGTCGTCGCGATCGGCCATCACCGTCACCGACCGGCGCGGCGACAGGCCGTCGCCGATGCCCAGGATCGAATAGGTCTCGCGGCCATCGAGCCCGAGCGACGCCGCGCTGTCACCGGGCTTGTACTGGAGCGGCAACACGCCCATCCCGACGAGGTTCGAGCGATGGATCCGCTCGTACGACTCGGCCAGCACGGCGCGAACGCCGAGGAGCGCCGGACCCTTGGCCGCCCAGTCGCGCGACGAGCCCGAGCCGTACTCGCGCCCGGCGAGCACGAGCAGGGGGACGCCCTCTCGCTGATACCGCATCGAGGCATCGTAGATGAACGCCTCGTCGCCGCTCGGCAGGTGGACCGTGTAGGGTCCCTCCTTGCCCTCGACGAGCCGGTTCTTCAAGCGGATGTTGCCGAACGTCCCGCGCATCATCACCTCGTGGTGACCGCGGCGGGCGCCATACGAGTTGAACTCGAGCGGGGTCACCCCGTGCTCCTGCAGCCACTGGCCGGCTGGCGACCACGGCGGGATCGATCCCGCCGGTGAGATGTGGTCGGTCGTGACCGAGTCGCCGAGCACGGCCAGGACGCGGGCGCCGGTGATGTCGGCGATGTCCCGATCCGCGAACGACATCCCCTCGAAGAACGGCGGTCGTGCGACATACGTCGACGCCGCGTCCCAGGCATAGCGGTCGCCCTCGGGGATCGGCAGCGCCCGCCACCGGTCGTCGCCTTCGAATACCACGGCGTAGGTCTGGCGGAACAGCTCCGGGTCGATCGCGGAGCCGATCACCTCGCGGATCTCGTCGGGCGAGGGCCAGATCTCGGCCAGGTGGACAGGCCGGCCGTCGAGATCGGCCCCGAGGGGCTCCGTCGTGAGGTCGATGTCGACGCGGCCGGCCAGTGCGAATGCGACCACCAGCGGAGGAGAGGCGAGATAGCTCGCGCGCGCGAGCGGATGGATGCGCCCCTCGAAGTTGCGGTTGCCCGACAGGACCGCCGCCACGACGAGGTCGTGCTCCTCGACGGCCGAGGCCACCGCGCCGTCGAGCGGACCGGAGTTGCCGATGCAGGTCGTGCATCCGTAACCCGCCAGCGCGAATCCCAGCTGCTCGAGCGGGTCCATCAGACCAGCCGCCTCGAGGTAGCCGGTGACCGCCTTCGAGCCTGGGGCGAGGGACGTCTTGACGGTCGGTCGGACGCGGAGTCCACGGCGGACGGCGTTGCGAGCCAGCAGGCCGGCGCCGACCATCACGGTCGGGTTCGACGTGTTCGTGCACGACGTGATGGCCGCGATCGCGACCGACCCGGAGCTGAGCATGACCGTCTCGTCGCCGACGGAGACCGCGACGCTGCGGTACGTCCGCCGGTCTTGCTCCGGGGTGCCGACAGGGGCGGGCGGAGCCGGCGCCTCGACGCTCGACGATGACGCGAAGGCGGGTGGATCCGATGCCGGGAAGGACTCGGACGAGGCTTCGTGGACCACGTCGCCCTCGCCGTCGCGGTCGGACGTCGAGGTCGTCGCCTTGCTGCCGGGCGTCTCCAGGCCGTCCGGGAAGGTCGACCGGAAGTTGTCGCGGAGACGCTCCAGGGGCACGCGGTCCTGCGGTCGGCGTGGGCCGGCGACCGACGGCTCCACGGTCGCGAGGTCGAGGGTCAGGACCTCGTCGAACACGGGACCCTCGCCGGGCTCGCGCCACAGCCCCTGCTCCTTGGCGTACCGCTCGACGAGGTCCACCCGCTCCGGCGACCGGCCCGTGAGGCGCAGGTAGGCGAGCGTCTCGTCGTCGATCGGGAAGAGCGTCGCGGTCGCGCCGAACTCCGGGCTCATGTTCGAGATCGTGGCCCGATCGGCGAGCGACAGGCCGGCCACGCCATCGCCGGCGAACTCGACGAACGCCCCGACGACCCCGTGCTGGCGAAGCATCTCGGTCACCACGAGGACGAGGTCGGTGGCGGTCGAGCCGCTCGGCAGCTCGCTGGTGAGGCGTACGCCGACCACGTGCGGCATCGGCTGGTACAGCGGCTGGCCGAGCAGGACGGCCTCGGCCTCGATGCCACCGACGCCGTAGCCGAGGACGCCGAGCGCGTTGATCATCGTCGTATGGGAGTCGGTCCCGACGAGGGTGTCGGGAAAGGCCACCCCGTCACGGTCGTCGACCACCGGAGCCAGGAACTCGAGGTTCACCTGGTGGACGATGCCGGTCCCCGGCGGGACGATGCGCATGTTCCGGAATGCCGTCTGCGCCCAGCGCAGCAGCTGGTAGCGCTCGCCGTTGCGCTTGTATTCGCGCTCGACGTTGAAGGCGAAGGCGTCACCGGTCCCGAACCGGTCGACCTGCACGGAGTGGTCGATGACGAGGTCGGCGGGCACGAGCGGGTTGACCTTGGCCGGGTCGCCTCCGAGGTCGCCCATCGCGTCCCGCATCGAGGCCAGGTCGACGATGGCGGGGACGCCGGTGAGGTCCTGCATGATCACCCGCGACGGCATGAACGGGATCTCCGCCTCGGCCGCAACGCCCGGTCGCCAGGAGGCCAGCGTCTCGACGTCGGACGCGTCGACGACGCCGCCGCCGGCATGGCGGATCAGGTTCTCGAGCAGGATCCGCACGGTGACCGGTGACCGCGACTCGGCCGTCAGGCCCTCGACGGCGCGTAGGCGGTAGATGTCCGGCAGCCCCGGGCCGAGGGAGGCCCGGGCGCCGAAGGGGTCGGCTGATGGCAACGCGTGCTACTCCGCTGGCTCGCTAGACTCGATGGATGCAAGCGTACCGCGCTCGGCGCGCCGCTAACGGCGACCGAGGCGGCGACCGCACCGGCGACCGCTCCGGCCGGCGCCGATGAAGCCGTGGGGCCGTCTCCCCGGCGACGACCCGGAACGCGATCGAGCCGAGACCGAGGCCGCGATCACGGCGGCCGGGATCGACCTCGACCCCGTCCCGCCAGGGCACCATCGACACGCGGATGGCGACGTCCACGCCGACGGCCACGCGCACCCGCACCATCGGTCCGAGCCGGGCGAGACGCCCACCACCGGGATCGTCGGGGCGGGCGCGGTCGGGACCGCGCTGGGCCTCGCCCTGAGCCGTGCCGGCTGGCCCATCCATGCCGTCGCCAGCCGCGATCCGGAGCGACGTTCGCGGTTCGCGGGGGCGATCGAGGGCGTCCGCCCGTTCGCCGAGGCCCAAGCGCTCATCGAGGAGGTCGAGCTGATCATCCTGGCTGTCCCCGATGACGCCCTCGGCCCACTCGCCCACGAGATCCGCATGTACAGCGGTCAGGCCATGGTCCACACCAGCGGCGTCCTCGGTGCGGAGGTCCTCGCCCCGGCGATGGCCGCCGGTACCCAGATCGGAGGCTTCCACCCGCTCGTCGCCTTCGCCGATACCGAGCGGGCGATCGCCGCCCTGCGCGGGGCGACCGTCGCCATCGAGGGCGACGACGAGCTGGCCGCCATGCTGGCGTCGATGGCCGAGCGTATCGGCGCCCATCCGGTCCGGCTCGCGCCCGGGACGAAGAGCGCGTACCACGCGGCGGCGGTGCTCGCGGCGGGTGGCTTCGTGGCGCTCCTCGACGCCATCGCCGAGCTGGGTGCGGTCGCCGGTCTCGACGAGGCCGGCGCCCTGTCGATCTACGGACCGCTCGTGGAGGGGACCCTCGGGAACGCCCGTGCCCTCGGCATCAGGAACGCCCTGACGGGCCCGATGACACGTGGCGACATCGGCACGCTGGACCGCCACCTGGCCGCCCTCCGTGACCACGCGCCGGGCGTCCTCCCGCTGTATGTGGCCGCGGCGCACCGCGAGATCGAGCTGGCCGTCGAGCGGGGCGCGCTGGCACCGGAGACCGCCTCCCGGATGCGTGATTCACTCGGGAATGTCCTTGCAAGGCAGGACTGACCTAGTACCATTGCGGCCCATGGGACACAGCATCGCCGCCAAGTACGCGGCTCGTCCGGCGGCGCGATTCGTGCGCCCGTCGAGCCGTTCGCGGGAGCGGCGACTCGGTCTCGGAGCGCGCACCTCGTTCCTGCCGGTGGGCGGTCTCCAGACCCAGTTGCGTGGCCCGGTGGCCGGTCCGTTCGAGCGCCTGCGCTCGGGCTGGCGCGGCCCTCGACCGATCCGGTCGCACCTCCGCGATCGCCGGGTCCGGCCGCTGGTGACGATGCACTGGGCACGCTCCGGACGCACCGGAGCGGGCCGGCGTCCCAGCGCCGCCGCGGCGCCGTGGCACGCCTGAGGGACGCGACCGCCACCTCCGCTGGCGGCATCGTGGTCCGCTGGGCGGCTGACCGCCCGCAACTGGTCGTCGGAAGCCGGCGTCGTGAGCGCGACGTGCGGACCTGGACCCTCCCCAAGGGCACCCCCGATGGCGACGAGTCCCTCGAGCAGACGGCGCTGCGCGAGGTCGCCGAGGAGACCGGCCTCGACGTACGCATCACCGGCCCGCTCGAGTCGATCGGCTATACCTTCGTACGATCGGGCACACGTATCAGCAAGACCGTGCATTACTTCATGATGGAAGCGGTCGGCGGTGACCTCGATCGGCACGATCACGAATTCGACGAGGTCCGCTGGATCGACTTCGACGAGGCGCCCACCATGCTGACCTTCGAGACCGAACGATCGCTCGTCGCCCGCGCCGCGGAGCAGCTCACGCCGGCCGCGGAGCGGGCCTCGTGACCGACCCGCAGGGGGTCGGCACCGCCATCCACGAGACACCACTGGCCGATCGGCACGAGGCGCTGGGCGCCCGGATGATCGACTTCGCGGGCTGGCGTATGCCCGTCCAGTACGGGTCCATCCTCGATGAGCATCGCGCGGTCCGCGAGCGTGCCGGCCTGTTCGACCTGTCGCACATGGGCGAGCTCATGATCGAGGGTCCCGATGCGGGCGGGGCACTGGCGGCCGCCCTCGTGAGCGACCCGCCGGCGCTCGCCGTCGGCCGTGCGCAGTACTCGATGATCTGTGCGCCCGATGGCGGCATCCTCGATGACCTGATCGTGTACCGCCTGGCCGAGGAACGATTCATGGTGGTCGCCAACGCCGCGAACGCCGGGATCGTCTCGGACGCCCTCGCCGAGCGGCTGGCTCGATCCCGGGCAGTCCTCGACGACCAGTCCCTGGCGACCGGGCTCGTGGCCGTCCAGGGGCCGCGGTCGGTCGATATCCTGGGGCCGCTGACGGACGTCGACCTCGGTGCACTCCGCTACTACGGCATCGCCGATGGCGACGTCGCCGGCATCCCGGCGCACGTGGCCCGCACCGGCTACACCGGTGAGGATGGCTTCGAGGTGTTCGTCGAGACCGTCCGCACCGGGGAGCTGTGGGATGCCCTGCTCGACGCCGTCCGGCGGGTCGATGGTGGGCCGGTCGGCCTGGGCGCGCGCGACACGCTCCGGCTCGAGGCCGGCATGCCGTTGTACGGCAACGAGCTCGACACGACGACCACGCCGTTCGACGCCGGTCTGGGTCGTGTCGTCAAGCTCGACAAGGCCGGCGACTTCGTCGGCCGGGCGGCACTCGAGAAGGCCGCCGCCGAGGGCCCGAAGCGCCGTCTCGTGGGGTTGACGGTGGAGGGTCGCGGCATCGCCCGGCACGGCTACTCGGTCCAGGTCGGTGAGCGGCGGACGGGCGTCGTGACCAGCGGCACCCAGTCGCCCACGCTCGGGGTCCCGATCGCGATGGCCTACGTCGCACCAGCCGACGCGGAACCGGGCACCATGGTGGATATCGAGATCCGCGACGCGCGCGTCCCCGCTCGCGTCGTGCCGCTGCCGTTCTACCGGAGGAGCAGTTGACGTGAGTGCACCGACCGACTTGCGCTACACCCGCGACCATGAGTGGGTCCGGGTCGACGGCGATGAGGCGACCGTCGGGATCACCCAGTACGCCGCCGACCAGCTCGGCGATATCGTGTTCGTCGAGCTCCCCGACACCGGTCGTGACCTCGAGCAGGCGAAGCCCTTCGGGGTGGTCGAATCGGTGAAGGCGGTGAGCGATCTGTACGCGCCACTCACCGGCGCCGTCACCGCGACCAACGACGCCCTGTCGGCCAGCCCGGAGCTTGTCAACAGCGATCCCTACGGCGATGGCTGGATGATCAAGGTCCGTGTGGGTGACGCGACCGAGACCGAGGACCTCCTCGACGCATCGGCCTACGACGACCTCGTCGCGGCGGGCTGATCGGACGATGCCCTACGGGCCGCATACCCCGGCCGATCGCGAGCGGATGCTCGCAGCCCTCGGCCTCGAGAGCGTCGACGAGCTCTTCGCCGACATCCCCGCCGAGCTCCGGGCGAGCGCGCTCGAGCTGCCGCCGCCGGAGCCCGAGCTGGAGCTGTCCGCCCGGCTGCGGGACATGGCGGCTCGCAACCGGACCGACCTGGTGTCGTTCCTCGGCGCCGGCGTGTACCGGCACTGGACGCCGCCCGCGGTCGACCAGCTGCTCCTTCGCGGCGAGTGGTACACGGCCTACACGCCGTACCAGCCCGAGGTCAGCCAGGGCACGCTCCAGTCGATCTACGAATACGAGACGCTGATCGGCGAGCTCGTCGACCTCGACGTGGTCTCGGCCTCGCACTACGACGGGGCCGCGGCGACCGCCGAGGCGGCGCTCATGACCTGCCGGGCCACGCGTCGCGACCGGGTCCTGGTCAGCCGCGGCGTCCATCCGCAATACCGCGAGACGCTGCGCACGTACATGGGCGCGGAGCTGGAGCTCGATGAGGTGCCGCTGATCACCGAGGGCGAGGCTGCCGGCACGACGGACCTCGATGCGCTGGAGCGGATGCTGGCCGACACCGACCGGCCGGTGGCCGGCGTCATCGCCGCGAACCCCGACTTCCTGGGGTTGCTCGAACCGATGCCCCGGATCGGCGAGCTCGCCCACGCGGCGGGGGCGCTGTTCGTCGCCGTCGTCGAGCCCGTGTCCTTGGCCGTCCTGGCGCCACCCGGCGCGTACGGCGCCGACATCGCGGCGGGCGAGGGCCAGCCGCTGGGCATCGCGCCACAGTACGGCGGCCCATACCTCGGCATCCTCGCGTCGACCGACGCCCTGGTCCGTCAGATCCCCGGCCGGCTGGTCGGGATGACGACCGACCTCGACGGCAAGCGGGCGTTCGTCATGACGCTGCGCGCCCGCGAGCAGGACATCCGGCGCGACAAGGCGGCGAGCAACATCTGCACCAACCAGGCGCTCCTGGCGCTCGCCGCGTCGATCTATCTCGCGACCATCGGTCCGCACGGCCTGCGCGACGTCGCGACGACCGGGGCCGCGCGGGCGGCCGACCTGGTCGCGGCCCTCGCCGACATCGGCGTCGAGCGGACGCACCCTGGGCCGTACCTGAACGAATTCGCGGTCCGCGTCCCGGAGGCGCGGACGGTCCATCGCCGGCTCATCGAGCGTGGCTTCCTGGCCGGGCTCGTGCTGGCCGACGCGGAGCCCGACGACCCGACCCTCGCCGACTCGCTGCTGCTCGCCACGACCGAGCTCACGACTGCCGGCGACATCGTCCGCTTCGTGGCCGCGCTCAACGAGGTGCTCAGCGGCCGACCCGCGGTCGGCGTCGAGGGTGGCGCCGGCGTCGAGGCGACGGCGAGTCCGATCGGAGCCGCCCGATGAGCGTTACCGGCGAACCGCTCCAACCGACGCTCTTCGAACGGAGCCGGCCGGGACGTGGCGGTGGCAAGATCCCCCACCCCCCGAAGGACGCCCTTGACCGGTTGCCGGCCGAGGCTCGTCGCGAGACGCCACCCGCGCTGCCGGAGATGAACGAGCCTGACGTGGTCCGCCACTACGTCAATCTCAGCCAGCTGAACCACGCGGTCGACACCGGGTTCTACCCGCTCGGCTCGTGCACGATGAAGTTCAACCCGAAGCTCAACGAATGGGCGGCCCGGCTGCCGGGCTTCGCCGAGCTGCACCCGATGGCGCCCGACGAGGTCGCCCAGGGGACCCTCCAGCTGCTCTGGGAGCTCGAGGCCGCGCTGGCCGAGATCTCGGGCATGCAGGCGATCACCCTCCAGCCGGCGGCCGGGGCGCAGGGCGAGCTGACCGGGATCCTCATGATCCGTGCCTACCACCGCGAGCGAGGCGAGACGGAGCGCGACGAGGTGCTCGTTCCGGACAGCTCGCACGGGACCAACCCGGCGACGGCGTCGATGGCCGGCTTCCGGACCATCACCATCCCGTCGGCGTCCGATGGCGGCGTCGATGTCGACGCGTTCAGGACCGCTCTCGGCCCGCGGACGGCGGCGGTGATGATCACCAACCCGTCGACCCTCGGGCTGTTCGAGGCACGCATCGGTGAGCTGCTCGGTGCGGTCCATGAGGCCGGAGCGCTGGCCTACATGGACGGCGCCAACCTCAACGCCATCCTCGGCCGGTTCAAACCCGGCCAGGCCGGCTTCGACGTGATGCACTTCAACGTCCACAAGACGTTCAGCACCCCGCACGGTGGCGGTGGTCCGGGGGCCGGTCCCGTCGGGGTGGGGGAGCGCCTCCTGCCGTATCTGCCGACGCCCCGGGTCCTCCGGCTCGACGACGGGACGTTCCGCCTCGAACGAGCCGGCGAGCGACCGACGTCGATCGGGCGCCTACGCAGCTTCGTGGGCAACACCGGTGTGCTCGTCCGCGCATATGCCTACATCCGGGCCCACGGCGGGTCCGGGCTGCGCGAGGTGAGCGATGACGCGGTGCTCGCCGCCAACTACCTGAAGTCGCGACTGGCGGGGACCTTCGACCTGCCGTACGACCGGCCATGCAAGCACGAGTTCGTCGCGTCGGCTGCCGGGCTCAAGGCGCGGACCGGCGTCAGGACGCTGGACATCGCGAAGCGGCTGATCGATCACGGCTTCCACCCGCCGACCATCTACTTCCCGCTGATCGTGGACGAGGGCATGCTCATCGAGCCGACCGAGACGGAGTCGGTCGAGACACTCGATGCGTTCGCCGACGTGCTCGTCGGGATCGCCGCCGAGGCAGAACGGGATCCCGAGACGGTCAGGTCGGCGCCCCACACGGCGCCGGTCAAGCGCCTCGACGAGGCGACCGCGGCACGGCAGCCGAACCTGCGCTGGCGACCCATGGCCGGTGCCCAGATGCCCTGTCCGGACTGACCTCGCCGGACTTCTGGCAAGTTGACGGGTACTCCCTTCGTGTGAATGATATGCGCCATCTTGAGGCCCGCGGCTCGTCATCGTGTCCGCGGGTGCCTTCGCGCACGGCGACAGTGATGGGAGGATCGACTGGCGCCGAGTCGGTCAACGCGTCGCGATCGAACGGACAGATCGAGGCGTGCCCGAGCCATCCGGATGTCGCGCCAAGGAACTCGCGGCACCGGTCACTGAAAGGGACCTAGATGTCACAGAAACGCCTCCTCGCCCTCGTCGGCGCGCTCGCGATCTTCGCGTCCGCGTGCGGCGGATCGTCGGCGACGCCAGTGGCGAGCACACCCGCCGGTGAATCGACGGCGCCCTCGGCGGAGCCGAGCACCGGCCTCGCGGCCGAGCAGATCCTGAAGGTCGACATCGCCGGCGAGCCGCCGACGCTCGACCCGAACAAGGCCCAGGACTCCAACTCGCTGACCGTCCTGCGGGCCCTGCACCGCCCCCTCGTCTACATCAACGAGAACCTCGAGGTCGTCGACGCGCTCGCCGAGTCGCACGAGATCTCGGCGGACGCCAAGACCCTGACCTTCACGCTCCGCGACGCGAAGTACAGCAACGGCGATCAGATCGTCGCTGGTGACCTCGTGTACGGCTGGAAGCGACTCGTCGATCCGCGCACCGCGGCCCCGTACTCGTACGTCATGGCCGAGGTCGCCGGTGCCGGCGATCTGCTCGCCCTGGCGGGCGCCGACCCGATGCCGCCGGATGCTGAGATCGACGCGATGCTTGACAAGCTGGGCGTCGCGGCGCCGGACGACAAGACGTTCGTCGTGACGCTCGACACCCCGGCGACGTACTTCCTGAGCGCCATGACCCTGTGGGTCACCGTGCCGATCCAGGAGAAGTGGATCACGTCCGAGAACGCGACCGAGGCGGCGAACTACGTCAGCTCGGGCCCGTTCATGCTCGACACGTGGGACCACAACAGCCAGATCATCCTCAAGCCGAATCCCAACTGGTACGGCGACGTCAAGCCGACGCTGACCGAGATCCAGATGTCGATGTCGCCCGAGCCCGCCCAGGCGATGGCCGCCTACGAGGCCGGTGAGATCGACATGCTCCTGCCCGTCCCGTCCGAGGATGTCGAGCGGATCAAGGGTGATCCGGTGCTCGGCGCCGAGTACAAGGAAAAGGACGACCTGAGCATCACCTACTACAACTACAACAACGGGAACGACCCCACGGGCAAGAAGAAGCTCGCCCGCTGCGAGGATCCCAAGGCCTGCCCGACGGCCAACAAGAACTTCCGCATCGCGCTGACGCAGGCGATCGACAAGCAGGCGTTCATCGATGCCACGTTCGCGGGCCTCGGCAAGCCGGCCGGCACGTTCATCATGCCCGGCATCCCCGGCTCGAGCGACTACGAGCCGTACCCGTACGACCCCGAGGCGGCCAAGGCCACGATGGAGACGGCCCTCTCGGAGCTCGGGTACGCGAGCGCGGCGGATATCCCGCCGCTCAAGTTCGGGTTCAACACCGGCTCCGGCCACGAGCCGCGAGTCGCCTTCCTGGCCCAAGCCTGGCAGGACACCTTCGGCCTCCGCACCGAGCAGATCGGCAGCGAGTTCGGGGTCTTCCTGACCCAGCGCACCGCCGGTGAGTACGACATCGCGCGCAACGGCTGGGGTGCCGACTATCCGCACGGGAACAACCAGCTCAACGGCCTGTTCACGTGCGGTGGCGGCAACAACGACCAGCAGTACTGCAGCGAGGCCTTCGACACGCTCCTCCAGGAGGCCGCTGTCGAGCCCGACCAGGACGCGCAGGCGCAGAAGTACGTCGACGCCCAGAAGATCCTGGCCGACGACGCCGCTTCGTTGTTCCTTCGCTGGGCGGTGACCCCGCTGCTCGTCAAGCCGTATATCGGCAACCTGACCGAGACGCCGATGGACTCGCAGGTCCCCGGCGAACACTTCTACGAGACCATCCAGATCCTGGAGCACTGATCGCCCACCGGGTGATCGCGATGGGCCGGCCGTCTGGCCGGCCCATCGCACATCGGCCCATCTGACACACTGAAGGCCAACAGCAGACTGCGAGTCGTCTCGTGATCACCTACCTCACCAGGCGGATCCTCTGGATCGTCCCCGTCCTGTTCGCGGTCTCCGTGATCACCTTCGTGCTGATGCACTCGGTGCCGGGCGGGCCGTGGGACCGCGAGAAGCGTCTCCCGGCCGCGGTCGTCACGCGACTCAACGCCGAGTACGGCCTCGACCAACCCCTCCACATCCAGTACATCAACTGGGCGACCGACTTCGTGACCGGCGACCTGGGGCCGTCATATCGCTACCAGGACCGCCGCGTCAACGACATCGTCGGTGACGGGCTCGGCACGACGATGCAACTGGGCATCATGGCCTTCATCGTCGCCGTCATCATCGGCATCCCCCTCGGCATCTTCGCCGCGCTCGGCCACAACCGATGGCCCGACTACCTTTCGACGTCCTTATCCATCGTCGGCATCGCGACGCCCAGCTTCGTGCTGGCCATCCTGCTGATCGTCTTCTTCGGCGTGCAATTGCGGTGGTTCCCGACCGGCGGCTGGAAGGGCCCCGAGACGTGGGTCCTGCCGACCATGGCCCTGGCCGGGTTCCCGATCGCGGTCATCGCCCGCTACACCCGCGCCTCGATGCTCGAGGTCACCCGCAAGGACTACATCCGGACGGCCCACAGCAAGGGCATCGGGAACAACGCGGTCGTGTCGCGGCACATGATCCGCAACGCGCTGATCCCGGTCGTCACGATCCTGGGGCCGACGCTGGCGTTCCTCGTGACCGGCTCGTTCATCATCGAGCGCATCTTCAACATCCCGGGCGTCGGCCAGTTCTACCTGAATTCGATCACGACCCGTGACTACAGCCTGTTGATGGCGATGACCGTGCTGTACGCGTTCGCCGTCGCGTTCCTCAATGTCGTGGTCGACATCCTGTACGCGTACATCGACCCGCGGATCCGGTACAGCTAGGAGGCGAGCCCGATGGCCACGCAGAGCGTCCTCGTCCGGTCCGCCCGACCCCGCGCGAGTGCCGGTTTGTGGAGCGACGCCTTCGGGCGGCTGCGCAAGAACCGTCTCGCCATCCTCGGGCTGATCATGGTTCTCGGACTGCTCTTCCTGGGCGTATTCGGCCCGGCTATCGCGCCATACGACTACGCGGCGCAGGACCTCAAGGCGGTGTTCGCCGCCGGCGGCGGTCCGCTTCCGCCCGGGCATCCCGCCCACATCCTCGGCACGGACCAGCTCGGGCGCGATCTGCTCAGCCGGCTGCTGGACGGCGCCCGCATCAGCGTCAGCGTCGCGTTCGTGGTCCAGCTGGTGATCCTCGCCATCGGCGTGCCCATCGGCGCGCTGGCGGGCTGGTTCGGCGGGCGCCTCGACAACCTGCTGATGCGGGTGACCGACATCGTCTACGCGTTCCCCGACCTGCTCTTCATCATCATCCTGACGGTGGCCTTCCGGGAGACGTTCTTCGGCCAGGCCTTCGACGGCCTGCTGATCGTCTTCGTCGCCATCGGCGTCACGTCGTGGGTGACGGTCGCCCGCCTGGTCCGCGGCCAGCTCCTGTCGCTCAAGGAGACCGAGTTCGTCGAGGCCGCCCGGGCGATCGGGGTGTCCGACCGGAAGATCGTCACGAAGCACCTCCTGCCGAACGGGATCGGGCCGATCATCGTGGCGGTCACGCTCGGCATCCCCGGCGCGATCCTGGCGGAATCGACGCTCGCGTACATCGGCATCGGCGTCCAGCCACCGCGGGCGTCGTGGGGCAGCCTGATCGCGGAGGGCCAGAAGTACATCCGCTCAGAGGAGCACCTCGTGCTCTTCCCGGCGATCGCGATCGCCATCGCCCTCGTCAGCTTCACGTTCCTCGGCGACGGCCTGCGCGATGCGCTGGATCCGAAGCTCAAGGGCAAGCAGTAGGTGGCGGCGGTCGACGACACGATGACCGA
>DATBMM010000028.1:0-16428 GCA_036554825.1 Candidatus Limnocylindrales bacterium | reverse complement strand
GGACGATTCGAACAGTGGCACCACGTCGATGGCCCGGGTCCCGCCGGCGCGCTCGGCGAGGTCGAGGACGTCGAACACGTCGCGGGCGGCCGCGGTGAACGAGACGATCACCCGATGCGTGGCCTCCGGCCCGAAACGCTCTTGCGCCTCGCCGATCGATCGGAAGGTGGCGAGCACCTCGTCCGTGGACACGCCCGGGACGAGATCGGCGGTGACATCGCCCTCGCCCGTGAGCGCGGACAGGGCCGCGCGGTGGACCGCGCTGTGCTGGCGGATCTCGAGGGAAGCCAGGTGGAACCCGAACGTCGCCACCTGCCAGCGCAACTCGGCGACCTCACCCCAGGCGATCCGCCCGAGGCCGTCGGCGATGAGGCCCTCCTGGACCTCACGCAGTTCCCGATCGAAGGCGTCCGCGTCGGCGTACGCGCCCGCGCGGGGGCCCGTGTCTCCCGTGAGCACGGCTCGCGTGCGACGCAGCCGCTCGGCGATGAACCCGAACCGCTGCCGGTACGGCTCGTCGGGGAACCGCCGACGCAGCTGCCGGTCGGTCTCGGGGAGCTCCTCGGCGTCACGGGCGAGTCGTGTGGCAAGCGCCTTCGCGACGCGGTCGTGGGGCGTCGTGGCCGACACCGTCTGCATCAGCCGCATGGCGACCGCCTCGTAGCCGTGGAGGACGTGGTCTGCCTGGATGCGCAGGGTGCGCATGGTCAGATCCGAGGTGACCGCCGGATTGCCGTCGCGGTCGCCGCCGACCCACGATCCGAAGCGCAGGAACGCGGCGCAGCGGGGCGGTCGCACGCCGGACTCGGACCCCAGCACGGCATCGACCGTGCGGTACAGGCGCGGGACGAGCTGGAAGAGCGTGGCATCGAAGACCGCCATCGCCGTCCGGACCTCGTCGAGAGGTTCCGGGCTGACCGCCCGCAGGTCCGACGTCCGCCAGAGGATCGTGATCTCCTCGCGCAGACGGCGACGGATCTCGCGGTCGTCGGACGGGGTCAGCCGCGTGTCGTCGAGCCGCTCGAGGAGGACCGCGACCCGGCGGAGCGCGACGAGCGTGGTCCTCCGGCGCGCCTCTGTCGGATGGGCGGTCAGGACCGGCGTGATGCGCAGCCGGTCGAACGCCGCGTCGAGCTCCGCGTCCGTGCGGCCCGCTCGGCGGAGTCGGGCCACGGCCTCCGCCACGGAGTCGTCGAGGAGTCCGTCGCGTGCGGCACGCTCCCGCCGGCGGAGCGCCCGGACACGGGCCCGCGCCTCGGCGAGGTTCACGAGCTGGAAGTACAGCGAGAAGGCCGTGATCACCGCCTCGGCATCCTCGAGCTCGAGCGCATCGAGCTCCGCCTCGAGTCGCGCCCGGACGTCTGGCTGCTCGTCGTTGCGGAACGCGATCGCGGCGAGCCGCAGGCGCTCCACGAGATCGTAGATCGCCTCCCCGGCCTGCTCGGTGATGACCTGGCCGAGCAGCGCACCGAGCAGCCGCACCTCGAGCGCGAGGGGATCGCGGGCGCGCGCCGACCCGATGCCGGCGGGTTCCGCTGCCCGGGCGGATCGCGCTCGTGATCTCGTCGTCACGCCACCGCTCGTGGGGTGCGTGGCGCGCGGTAGCGCAACCAACGCGTCACCGCGCCGCAACCTTCGACGCCGCCTTCCCTTCCTACCCTTGTAAGGTGATGGGTGTGGTCCAGCAGGCATCGACCGTGCGAGAGCGACATCGCCGGCCACCGGACGGTGGAGGCGGGGGCACCGGGCGCGCACGCCGGCAGAGCGAGCAGCTCGACCAGCTCCGATTCATCCATGTCGTCGCCCGGCTGGCGACGACGGCGCGGACCTGGGACGAGCTGCTGGAGACGGTCGTCGACGGGACGCGTGACGCCCTCCATGCCGATGTCTCCTCGCTCTATCTCCTCGACCGGGATGGAGCGTACCTGACGCTTGCGGCGACCAACGGGCTCGACCGGTTCCAGATCGGCCGCGCACGCGTGCCATTCGGCGAGGGCGTCACGGGCTCGGTCGCACAGACGCAGCGACCGCTCGTCATCCCGGACGTCAAGGAGGACCAGCGCTTCCTGTGGGTGCGCGGGCTCGATCAGCGCCGGTTCGTGACGTCGATGCTGAGCGTGCCCCTGACGTGGCACGACCAGACCGTCGGGGTCCTCAACGTCCAGACGGAGCGACCGCGCGACTTCACCCCGTCGGATGTGGCGCAGCTCAGTGCCGTCGCGGACCTGCTGGCCGGCATCGTCGAGAAGGGCCGCCAGCAGTCGGAGGCCGAGGCGCGGGTCGAGTCGCTGAAGGCGATCGATGAGGCTCGCAGCGAACTGATCGCCCTGGTGACCCACGAGCTGCGAACGCCGCTGGCGGTGGTCCGCGCCTACACCGACCTGCTCGCCGAGGAGCCCGCCCTCGAGGGTCGCGAGTCGCGGGACATCGAGCGGCGCAGGACGCGGGCCGCCTGGCACGACGCGACGCTCGAGCAGATCGAGCGGCTGGACCGCCTGGTCGACTCGATCCTGGCGTCGGTCCGGGTGGTTCCGGAGGACGCCGCGACCGTCGAACCGGTCGACGTGGAGACGCTCGTCGGGGAGGTGTTGCACTCGCTCCGGCCCTTGCTGGGCCGTCATCAGGTCGTCGCCGAGGGCACGTCGCGGCTGCATGCGCTCACCGACCCGTCGCGGCTGCGTCAGATCGTCGAGCACCTGGTCGAGAACGCGGTCAAGTACGCTCCGTCGGACACGATGATCCGGATCGACTGGCAGTTGGTCGAAGGGTTCGTCCACCTCGGTGTCACCGATGAAGGACCGGGCATCCCCGACGAGTGGCGCGAGCGGATCTTCGAGCCCTACGCGCGCCGGGACACCCACACCGCCCGCGGGTCCGGGATCGGGCTGTATGCCGCCAAGCGCCTGGGTGAGTCGATGGGCTGTCACCTCTGGTGCGAGCCCGCCAAGCCGCATGGCGCGCGGTTCGTCGTGGCCGTCCCGGCCGCGGCGGCCATCTGATCATGGCGACGATGAGCAGCCGCCCGCTGCGGATCCTGGTGGTGGACGACGATCCAGCGATGGTCGGAGCGATCACCGCGCTCGTCGGCACAGAGGGCCACCAGGTCATCACGGCGTACGACGGGCTGACCGCCGTGAAGCGCTTCCGGGAGGAGCATCCGGACCTCGTCCTGCTCGACCTCGCGATGCCGGGACCAGACGGGTTCTCGGTGGCCGGCCAGATGCGCGCCGTCGGGCCGGCGCCGATCCTCGTCGTCTCGGGCGAGAGCGGCGAGGCGGCCAAGGTGCGCGCGCTCGGGATCGGCGCGGACGACTACCTGACCAAGCCCTTCGGCAAGGCCGAGCTTCTGGCACGGATCGCGGCGATCATGCGGCGTGTCGATCGGTCCGGGGCCGCGTCGGGCGCTCCGGCTGGACCGTTGGAGGCTGGACCCCTGGTGCTCGAGCCAGGTCGCCACGAGGCTCGGGTCGGCGAGCTGGCACTGTCGCTGACCCCGACGGAGTTCCGGCTGCTGGAGGCGCTGGTGCGGGCACGCGGCGACATCGTCCCGCACCTCCAGCTGGCTCGTGCCGGCTGGCCGGCCGAGACCGATCCCGATCTGTTGTGGCTCAAGCCGCACCTCGCCCGGTTGCGCGCCAAGGTCGAGGAGGCGGGTGGACCGCACGTGGTCGCAGTGCGCGGCGTGGGGTACCGGATCGTCGTGGATGAGGAGCCTTCCGCCGGCGGGTGACGGCACGGGCGTGTGCCAGATATCCGCCCCGGGACTACACGGCACGAAACCCGGCTGATTCGAGGCTCGACTGCGCCTGGTCCGTGCACGAACGAGACGCCGATCCGAGCCGCTCAGCCCTTTCGAGCCCTCACCGGCTGCCGAACAGTCTCCCGGTGACTATCTGGCAGATCCTGCAGCCCGCCCTAAACGGCGATCGAGACGGCGCGGCCCGAGTGATCGTGCGCCGCGTCCGCACAGGCGACCCGACAGCCGCGGGCGTCGCGGCCGGCGATCGGGTTGAAGTGGAACCACGCCTCGCCGGTCTGCGCGAGACGACATCCGCAGGCGGCGCACGTCACCGGCGCGCTCGTGCCGTCGCGCACGGCGAGCGGCCGGTAGGACTCGGATCCGGACGGGTGGATCATGGCGGTCACCTCCTCGCTCGCCGGGGTCGCTGAGGCGCCCATGGCCGTCCCAGGGAGACGCTTCCCCATCATGGCTGCAGCCTACGCCCGAAGGCAGGGCCGGTTCGGCAGCGCGACGGATGCCCCTCGGTTGCAGGTCGGTAGCGTGTCCGGTCCTCGGTCCGAGTGGCGGACCGGTCCTGTTCGAGGCCGGTCCCGTCGGGCACCATCTCGCCATGGCCCAGACCATCATCGATCCGATGGAGGCCGCGGAGGCCTATCGCCGATCCCTGCTCGACCTTCTCGGGCAGGACGACCCGGCCGAGGTCCAGTCGACGACCGCCGTGCGGCTCCGCGACCTGGTCACGCGGTCCGGCGTCGACCTCCGAACGCGGCCGGAGCCCGGCGAATGGTCGGTGATCGAGTGCATCGGCCACCTCGTGGATTCCGAGCTGACCACGGCCGCCCGGGTCCGCTGGATCATCGCCGAGGACCAGCCGGACATCGTCGCCTACGACCAGTCGCTGTGGGTCGACCGCCTGCGCCACGGCGAGGACGATCCCGATGACCTCATCGCGTTGTTCGAGGTGCTCCGCACCGCCAACCTCCGACTGTGGGCCGCCCGTCCCGAGGGCGATCGCACCCGTGTCGGCCTCCACCGCGAGCGTGGCCCCGAGAGCTACGAGATGATCGTCCGCCTGGCTGCCGGACACGACCGGCTGCACGTCGGGCAGGCCGAGCGAGCGCTCACCGCGGTCCGGCGCTGAGACTCCGCGCGCTCAGATCCCCGCGCAGCGGATCAGGCGGCGGTCGACCCGCCGTAGCGCGCGGCCAAGCGGCGGACGTGGTCGACGAGGTCGGGCGGGTCGGTCACGGTGAAATCGGCATCGAGCAGGCCGAGATAGACAGCCATCATCTCGGGGCTGCTCGCGCCCGCCTCCAGGACGCAGCTCGTCGCATCGATCGGCTCGACGGTGCCGACCCACTTGCCGATCCGCTCGGCGACGACCTCGGCCGGGGCGTGGACCACGATGCGTGCTCGGAACCCCCAGTTCGACCCGGTGACGCCACGAGCGACGTATGCCGCCACGTCCTCGTCGGGCAGCGGCCGCGGGACGAACCGCGCACCCAACGGCAGCCGCGGCACGAGCCGGTCGACACGGAACGTCCGCCAGTCCTGGCGATCGAGGTCCCACGCCACCAGATACCAACGTCGACCCCAGTTGACGAGGCGGTAGGGTTCGGCCTCGCGGCGGCTTGCGGAACCCTCCCGGTCGCTGTAGGCGAAGCGCAGCCGCGCGTGGTCCCGGCAGGCGGCGGCGAGCAGCGTGAGGACCTCGGGATCGACCGTCGGCTCGCGCTCGTCACGCGGCACCAGGACGGTGAAGGCCTGGAGCGCGTTGACGCGCCGGCGCAGTCGAACGGGGAGCACCTGCTCGAGCTTCGCGAGCGCGCGCAGCGACGTCTCCTCGATCCCCCCGATCGCGCCGCCCGCGGCGGTCCGTAGCCCGACCGCCACGGCGATGGCCTCCTCGTCGTCGAGCAGGAGCGGCGGCAGGACCGCGCCAGCTTCGAGTCGATAGCCACCGATGGCGCCGCGCGTCGCATGGACGGGATAGCCCAGGGCGCGCAGGCGCTCCACATCGTTGCGGATGGTGCGGGTCGTGACCTCGAGTCGTTCAGCCAGCTCCGTGCCGGTCCACTCGCGCGGGGTCTGGAGCAGCGACAGCAGGCGCAGGAGCCGTGCGGAAGTGTCCATCTCGGATAGGACTGTACCCGAGTAATAGGAACGAAACCTTCCTAATGCGTTGGTACCGTCTGGACATCACATGACAGGAGCCAGGAGGGATCCGTGACGACACCGACGCAGTCACCCGCGTCCGCCGATCGACCGCCCATCGAGCTGCCGCATCCGGTCCGGATGCGCATCCTCGGCATGGTGATGATCGGCGTCTTCCTCGCCGCGCTCGACCAGACCGTCGTCGGGACGGCGCTGCCGCGCATCATCACCGACCTCGGCGGCAACGAGCTCTACACCTGGGCATTCACCGCCTATCTGCTGACGTCGACGATCAGTGGCCCGCTCTACGGCAAGCTGTCCGACCTCTTCGGGCGCCGGCCCGTGTTCCTCTTCGGGATCGGCATCTTCATGGTCGGCTCGCTGCTCGCCGGGCTGGCTCAGGAGATGTGGCAGCTCATCGGCGCGCGCGGCATCCAGGGCCTCGGCGCTGGCGCGCTGTTCCCGATCGCGCTGGCGGTCATCGGCGACCTGTTCTCGCCATCCGAGCGAGGCAAATACCAGGGCCTGTTCGGGGCGGTGTTCGGGCTGTCCGTGCTGATCGGCCCGGCCATCGGCGGCCTCCTGACCGATTCGATCGGCTGGCCGTTCGTGTTCTTCGTCAACCTCCCGATCGGCACCATCGTGTTCGTGGTCGTGTGGCGCAACCTGCCCTCGTACCACCTCGGTTCCGACCGACCGGCGATCGACTACCTCGGTGCAGGGCTCTTCACCGCGGCGCTGGTGCCGATCCTCGTCGGCCTGACCAACAAGCAGTCGGCCGAGTGGACGGACCCGGCCGTCGGCGGGCTGCTGCTCGTGGGCGCACTCCTCGGCCTGCTGTTCCTGTTCGTCGAGTCGCGTGTCCGCGAGCCGATCGTGCCGCTCGAGCTCTTCCGCATCCGCGCGTTCACGATCTCGGTCGTCGCGTTCTTCCTGACGTCGTTCGGCTTCCTCGCCACCGTGGTGTTCCTGCCGCGCTGGTTCCAGGTCGTGAACGGGTCGTCCGCGACGGAGTCGGGCTACCAGATCCTCCCGTTGCTGGGCGGGCTGATCATCAGCGCGACCGGCGCCGGCCAGATCGTCGCCCGGACCGGGCGGTACAAGGCGATGCTGTTCGGCTCGCTCGTGGCGATGGCGGCGGGCCTCCTGCTGTTGACGAACCTGCGAGCGGATACGCCGATCCCGCTCGTGTGGGCGTGGATGTTCCTGACGGGCATCGGTGTCGGGCCGTCGTTCGCGGTGTTCGCGCTGGTCGTCCAGAACAGCGTGCCGCTCGAGCGCCTCGGGACGGCGACCAGCAACCTGACCTTCTTCCAGTCGGTCGGTGGCACGGTCGGGCTGGCGATCACCGGCACGGTGTTCGGGACGACGCTCGCCGAGCAGGCGCCCCGTCAGCTCGCCGTGGCGGGCCTCCCGCCGGGGCTCGTCGCCGGGCTGTCCGGCGGCGGCGCGAACCCGGACGCCGTGACCGGCGTGGGCGACCTCGGGTCGGCGATCCTGGCCCAGGTGCCGGCCGCGTTCCGCAGCCAGGTCGAGCCGTACATCCCGGCCATCGTGGATGCCATCCACCAGGCGATCTCGCTCGCGACCGCGAACACGTTCCTGATCGGGATCGTCGCCTCGCTCGCGGCGGCCGGCCTGGTGCTGCTGCTCCGCGAGGTGCCGGTGCGCCACGAGTCGCCGAGCGCCGCGACGGCTCCCGCCTCGGCGTAGCGCCCCTTGCGTTTTCTCCGGCCCGGTGGTCCGTCCTGGGACGGGTCACCGGGCCTCCGCTCGGCAGCCACTTATGCGCCTAGCCGGACGACGTCCTCCGCAGGTTCGACCGCGACCAAGGGCTGGGACTCGGCCGCCGCCGCGCCGGACACGGCACCCACCGGTTCGACCAGCCACACGTCGGCGGCGAGATCGTCGGCCTGCAGCAGCCGCGCCGCCAGCTCGGAGCCGACCGCGGCGTGATCCTGGAGCAGACCGAACAGCTCGTCGAACCGCTCGGGGCCATCGGTGCGCGCGTGGAGGACCTCGGACAGGCGCACAGCCGCGACGCTCTCGGCATCGAGTGCTGCCACGTGGCGGCCGCTGGGGTCGTACAAGTACGCGCGGCCTCCGGTCATGCCCGCCCCGAAGTTCGCGCCGACCGGACCGAGCACGACGACGATCCCGCCCGTCATGTACTCGCAGCCGTGCGCGCCGACCCCCTCCACCACCGCCGAGGCCCCGCTGTTCCGGACCGCGAAGCGCATCCCTGCCCGGCCGACGAGATGGAGCCGCCCGCCGGTGGCCCCGTACAGGACGGTGTTGCCGGCGATGGCCTGACTCGAGGCGTCGACGAGCAGGTCCGGCTCGGGTCGGACGACGATCCGCCCTCCGGAGAGTCCCTTCGCGACATAGTCATTCGCCTGGCCGACGAGCGTCAGGTCGACGGCCGCCGAGGCGAACGCCCCGAACGACTGCCCGGCGGCACCGCGTACCTCGAGCCTGACGGGGCCCCGAAGCTCGCTGCGCTCGATGGCACCGGTGAGACCGGCGCCGAACGATCGATCAGCCGTCGACAGGCGCAGGCCGGAGGCGGTGACCGGCCCCTGGCCCTGGAATGCCGCCGCCACTCGCACCTCCAACGGAGACGCTGGCGCGTGTCGGGCGGTGCGGGCCGGGAGCCCGGGATCGGCCCGTCGGGCGGCGTCCGCCGGCCAGTCTGCGGCTCCGACCACCCCCACCAGCTCCCGGGACGCGGCATGCGTGGGCCGAAGGGCACGTCGGCTCTCGCCGACGACCTCGGCCACGGACCGCGCGCCGATCGACGACAGCTCGCGGCGGAGGTCCTCGGCGATGGCGAGGAAGAACGTCTCGACCATCTCGGGCGTGCCTCGGAACCTGGCGCGCAGGTCGTCGCGCTGCGTCGCGATGCCGGTCGGACACGTGTCGAGATGGCATTGGCGGGCCATGTCGCAGCCGATGGCCACCAGCGCGGCGGTCCCGAACGCGAACTCCTCGGCGCCGAGCAGCGCCGCGACCAGCAGATCCCGGCCGGTCTGCAGCCCGCCATCGACGCGCAACGCGACCCGGTCGCGCAGGTCATTGCGGAGCAGGACTTGGTGGACCTCGGCGAGCCCGAACTCCCACGGCGCGCCCACATGCTTGATCGACGACAGCGGCGATGCCCCGGTCCCACCGGCGTGCCCGGAGAGGTGGATGTAGCTCGCGCCGGCCTTCGCCACGCCGGCGGCGATCGTCCCGACGCCGCGTGAGGCGACGAGCTTCACGCCGATCCGCGCGCCCGGATTGATCGCCCGCAGGTCGGCGATGAGCTGTGCCAGGTCCTCGATCGAGTAGATGTCGTGGTGGGGCGGTGGGCTGATGTAGCTCTGGCCGGCCTGACCACGGCGGAGCGCGGCGATGTACGCGGTCGCCTTGCGGCCCGGGAGCTGACCGCCTTCCCCGGGCTTCGAGCCCTGGGCGATCTTGATCTCGAGCTGGTCGGCGCGCGCGAGGTACGTGGCGGTCACCCCGAACCGTGCGGAGGCGACCTGCTTGATCCTCGCATCCCGCCGCCGGCCGTCGGTGCCGGCCGCGTACCAGGCAGGATCCTCCCCGCCCTCCCCGGTGTTCGCAGCACCGCCGGCGCGCTGGATCCCGATCGTCAGTGCCTGGTGAGCTTCGGGCGACAGGGCCCCGACGCTCATCGCCGACACGACGAACCGGCGCGCGATCGACCGCGCGGCCTCGACGTCGTCGAGCGGCACGGGGCTGCGCAGACGCTGCACGCGCAGGGCGTCTCGTGGCGTCGCCGGGGTGCCGGTCGGCCGCTCGATGGCGGATCGATAGCGGGCGAGCACCCCATCGAGGTGAACGGCCGCCCGGTCGGCGGGCTCGGTGGCGCCGGACAGGACCTGGATCTCGCTGGCGATGCGGGGCGCGAACAGGTGGAGCTCACCGTCGGCTCGGAAGCGGGCGAACCCCGGATCCGGGAGCCGTGGCTCGCGTCCCGCTACCGGCGCGGGCAACGCCATGGCGGCCTCGCGCCGGCGGACGATCCGATCGCCGAGGTCGTCGAGCGTCGTGTTCCCGGGCCACGCCGCGGCCGTCGGGAAGCAGCGGGCGATGACGTCCGGCGCCAGGTCGACCGTATCGACCAGCGCCCCGCCCACATAGCTGGCGATCGCGCTGATCCCCATGCGCGCCAGCGTCTTGCGAAGGCCGGCAGCGAACGCATCGACGAGGTTCTCGATCGCCGCCGACGGCGTCAGCTCCTCGGCCCCGCGGGAGCCGGCGAGCTCGGCCGCGAGCTCGAGGGCGAGCCGCGGATGGACGGCCGTCGCACCGACGGCCAGGGTCATCGCCATGCCATGGACGTCGAGGATGTCGGCCGCGTCGACGATGACATCCGTGCGGCCACGGAGCCCCGCGTCGGTGAGCGCCGTGTGGACGGCACCCGCAGCGAGGATCGATGGGACGGGGAGCCGGTCCGCTGCCAGTGAGGCATCACTCACCAGCACGATCTCGATCCCGGTCTCCGCGGCTCGCACCGCGTCCGCGGCCAGCCGCTCCAGGCAGGACGACAGCCCGGCGGCGCCGTCCCCGCGCGGCCAGGTCGCGTCGAGGATGCGGATCCGCCGCCCACCGGCGAGCGCGACCTCGAGCAACCCGTCGAGGTCCGCCACGATCGGCCGCTCGAGCCGCAGGGTGCGTGGTCCACGGGGAGGCCCGCCGAGCAACGCCGGCCGCCGGCCGAGCTCGACCCGCAGGTCCATCACCACCCGCTCGCGTTCCGGGTCGATCGCCGGGTTCGTGACCTGGGCGAATGCCTGCCGCAGGTGGTCGGCGACCGGCCGGTCCAACCGAGCGCGGCCGGCCGTCGGCGTGTCGTCGCCCATGCTCCAGAGTGGCTCGTGACCCTCGAGCGCCATCGTCTTGATGTCGAGCCGCGCCTTCTCGGCGTCAAGCCCAGCCAGGTAGCGCATGGCATGGTCGAGCGGGCCCCGACCCTCGACGACCGCCGCCGCCGCGTCGGGACTGTCCTCGTGGAGCGGCCGCGGAGCGTCGTGGATCGGCAGGAGACGCAGGACGTGCGCCTTCGCGTCGGTGTCCTCAAGGATGGCCCGTCGTGCGGGCTCGACCAGCAGCATCTCGCCAGGGCCGAGACGCCCTCGCCGGATCGTCTCGGCCGGGTCGAACGGGACCGCACCGGCCTCCGACGCGAGACCCACGAGCCGGTCGCGGGTCACGGCGAAGGCGGCCGGCCGCAACCCGTTGCGGTCGACCAGCGCGCCGACCCGTCGACCGTCCGCGAACACGATCGCCGCGGGCCCGTCCCACGGCGCTAGCAGCCCGGCAGTGCGCCGCCGCAGTGTCGCCACGTGCGGATGCGGCGCGCGGCGGAGGGCGATCGCCTCGGGGATCGCCGCTAGCAGGGCCGGCGCGAGGTCCCAGCCCGTCGTCGTCAGGAGCTCGATGCCCTCGTCGAGCGACAGGGAATCGGAGCCATCGGGTGACAGCAGCGGACCGGCGTCGATCAGCTCCGCGGCGATCCGGCGAGCACCGCGGTCCCGGGCTCGACCGCGGATCTGCTCGCGGTTCCCGCGGATCGTGTTGATCTCGCCGTTGTGCGCGATCGACCGGAAGGGCTGCGCCAAGCGCCAGACCGGCGTCGTGTTCGTCGCATACCGCTGGTGGAAGACCGCGTAGGCCACCTCGACGTCGGCCCGCAGGTCCGGGTACAGGTCGGCCAGCCGCGGGCCGGCCACCAGGCCCTTGTAGACGACGGTCCTGCACGAGCCCGACGGGATCGATAGCTCGGCCACGGCTCCGCCGCCCGCACGTGCGGCCGTCTCGAGCCGGCGCCTGGCGATGACCAGCCGCTGCTCGAAGGCGCGATCGCTCAGCCCGTCCAGCCGGGCGACGATCGCCTGTGCGACCACGGGTCGTGATGCGGCGGCTGCTGCGCCGAGGGCGGCTGGCTCGAACGGCACGGTCCGCCAGGCGACGACCGGCGCGCCAGCGTCAGCGAACGTGGACTCGAACAGGGTGCTCGCCAGCCGGCGCGCGGACCGGCCACGCGGCAGGAACGCGGTCACGACACCCGGCCGCCCGGCAGCGTGCCGGCCCGCGATCAGCGATAGCAGCGACTGCGAGAGCGGGAGCGCCACCCCCGCCCCATCGCTCGTTTCGCCATCGGCACCGAACGCCCCCCGGTGCGCGAGGGCCGCCAGCCCCGCGAGGGCGAGTGGCAGGACCCGCCGTCCCGACCGGCCGCCGGCGTCGGCCACGAACCCGACGCCACACGCGTCATGCTCGAACCGCGGCTGATAGAGCGGGGCGCGGGCGTCGCGGCGGTCGGTGGCGTCCATCGATGTGGCGTCTCCGGGGGCGGCGATGGAGCGGCCGCCGCCCGATCCGGACGGAGGCCGCATGGCTGCTGGTCGGGAGCGCCGGCCGATCGGGTCCGGGAGGAGCCGCTCCCGACCGGCCGTGCCCCTGGGCTACGTCTGGTAGGCGACCTCACCGTGCGTGGCGAGATCGATGCCGATCTCCTCGTCCCGCGGGGACACCCGGATGCCCAGGATGAGATCGACGACCTTGACGATCACGAGCGTGGAGACGACCGCGTAGCCGATCGTCGCCCCGACCGCGATGAGCTGATTGACGAGCTGCTGGACGTTCCCCTCGAGCAGCCCGGTGAAGGCGGGCTGGATGGCGGCAGTCGCGAACACGCCGGTCGCGACGGCACCGAAGATGCCGCCCACGCCGTGGACCGCGAAGACATCGAGCGCGTCATCGATCTTCAGGCGCGACCGCAGCAGCGTGGCGCTGTAGCAGAGGCCACCGACCACGAGACCGATGACGAGCGCCCCACCGACCCCGACGAAGCCCGATGCCGGGGTGATGGCGACGAGACCGGCGACGGCACCGCACGCGGCGCCGACGACGCTGACCTTGCCTCGGTGCATGTAGCTGGCGAGGACCCAGGTGATGGTCGCCGCCGCTGCAGCGGTGTTGGTCACGATGAACGCGCTAGCCGCCAGGCCGTTGGCCGCGACGGCCGACCCCGCGTTGAAGCCGAACCAGCCGAACCACAGCAGACCGGCGCCGAGGACGGTCATCGGCACGTCGTGCGGCTCCATCGGTTCCCCGTTGACGGCGCGGCGGCCGATCAGGAGCGCCACGACCAGCGCCGAGACACCCGAGCTGATGTGGACGACCGTGCCGCCCGCGAAGTCGAGCGCGCCGAGCTTGAACAGCCAACCGTCGACCGACCACACCCAGTGCGCGAGCGGCGAATAGACGAGGATCGACCACAGGATCGTGAACAGGACGAACGCGCTGAACCGCTTGCGCTCGGCGAAGGCGCCGGTGATGAGCGCGGGCGTGATCGCCGCGAACATCAGCTGGAACGCTGCGAAGAGCACGAACGGGACGGTGACGGCATACGTCGCCGACGGCTCGAGGCCGACGCCGTTGAACAGCGCGAAGTCGAGACCGCCGATCAGGCCGAGACCGTTGACGTCCGGCCCGAACGCGAGCGTGAAGCCGACGATCACCCAGACGACACTGACCAGGGCCAGGCCGAAGAAGCTGTGCATGATGGTCGAGAGGACGTTCTTGCGCCGGACGAGACCCCCGTAGAACAGGGCCAGCCCCGGCAGCATGATCATCACGAGGGCCGTCGACATCAACAGCCAGGCGGTATCTCCGGTATCCATCGGCCGGTCGTCCTCCCGTACGTCGCAGGCACACCCATCGGGAGGGTGTGATCGGAAGGCTATGGACCGTCGCGGTCGCGGTCGGCCCCACGGCAGGGCCGAGAAGGTGTCGGTTCGGTGGCCGGACGGGTCTGCGGAGCCGCCACGGTTGCGTTCCGGGTACGGGCAAGCGTGGCGGGACGGTCCGCCTCGGGTCTCGGGGCCGTGGGCGCGTTGGCCGCTCGGTGCCTGGCGGCGTCAGGCGCCGCCGATCACCTTCACCGATCCGACGCCGCCCTGGATGTCGATGTCGACACGGTTCGCCGCCGTGGCGTAGTCGGGGGACTCGTACCCGGTGGCCGTCCGCGGGAACCTCGACTCGTCGACCTGGCTGCTGCCGAGCGCCATCTGCAGCTTGATCCGGGCGGCGACACCGGGCGGCACCTCCAGCGTCATGGTGGCCGCACCGCTCTGGGCGCGGACGGATGTCGCTCCGGCCGCTCGTGGCAGCCGGACCCGCGTGTCGGCGGCACCAGCGTTGAGCTCGAGGTTGCGTACGCGGAGGTCGACGAGGTCGAGCCGTGCCCGGCTGGCCCCGGTCTCGATCTTGAGATCCAGCGGCACCTCGGCGGTCAGCCCGACGGTCCAGCGTGACTCGCGGTCGAGCCATGGCAGGCCGTACGTCAGGTCCTGTTCCAGCTCGACGCGATTCGGCCCGGAGGGGTGATCACGGACACCACCGAGGAACTCGCCATCGACGAGGTTCCCGGCGGCCGCCGGACGCGTCGCGAGCTCACCCGCCCCGAACTTGATCCGGACATCGGCATCGGGTGCCCCGCCCAGCGGCAGGACGAGCGTCTCGCTCAGCCCGGGGCCGCCGGGGACGATGGCGCCGACGAGGAACCAGACGCCGAGTCCGACGGCAAGCCATGGCCAGTACTCGGCGATGAGGTCACCGGGACCCTGATCCAGGTTGCCGGTCGTGCTCATGAGGAGGATCACGCCGACGGCGATCCAGACGAGCGGCCAGGTGAAGCTCCAGAGGCCGGACAGGCTCGGTCGCCAGGTGAGGGCGGTCGATACGAAGGAGGCCACCCCGACGAGGATCACGAAGAGCGGCCACGCCTGACCCCACGACCAGTCGGTCGCCCCCCGGACGAGGAAGACGAGGCCGAGACCGATGAGCCAGGTCGCCCCGATCACGGACCCGCGACGGGCGGAGCTCACGAAGCACCACCTGATTCATCGTTCCGTCGCGTCAGCGCGCCGACCAGCAGGATCACGCCAAGGCCGACGAGGATCAGCGGCCAGAACCAGTCCCAATCGAGCGACGGAATCCACTCGCGGGCCAGGAAGAAGACGCCGATCGCGACGAGGACCAGGCCCAGGATGACCGCGCCCGGGAACCCGTTTCGCTCTCGACGCGCGGCGCGTCGGGCGTCACGCGCCTGACGACGGGCTGTGCGGGCGTCGACCGGCGTGCCCTCGGGTGGGCCCCACAGGGCGCCGGGGGGCGGTGCCGATGTGAAGGTCGCGGCCGGTGCCGCGGCCAGCGCGGCAGGCTCGACACCGGACGGCGTCGCGTCCGCGGACGCCTCGGGGCCGGTCGCCGCGGCGGTCGGCGGTGGCGGGGCCGTGGCCACGCCGGGTGCGGCCGCCGGGTAGACCTCCTCCTCGTCCGGCACGACGATCGCCATGATGATGTAGACGAGCAGTGCAAGGCCGCCCGTGAAGATCACGAGCAGCGCCCACACCAGGCGCAGGATCGAGGGGTCGACGTCCCAGAGCTCGGCGAGCCCGCCGGCGACGCCGGCGAGCATCCGGTCATGGCGCGACCGGTAGAGACGGTCATTCATCTGCAGCCTCCCTGGGGATCGAGCGTGAAGCTGGCGGCATTGCCCTCGACCGAGAGGTCGATCAGCGCACCGCCGGTCCCGGTGCGGGTCCACGTGTCGCCGTTCTGGCTGAGCCCGCGATCGTCGAGGTTGTGGGCAAAGGTGAGTTGGTCGTTGACCCGGATCTGCAGGTCGACACCGGGCGGGACGCACAGGTCCACGGCGCCGGCGTTCATCGAGAGGTCGCCCACCAGGGCCGAAGCACCCAGGCCGATCCGTGCCCGGCCGGCATTCAATCCAACGTGGAGCCGGTCGACCGTCGCACTGCTCGCATCGATGAGCAGGTCGGTCGCGTTGATGTCGGCGCGGAGCCGCGGAACGGTCGCACCTGCGAGATCGATCGTCCCGGATCCGGCGTTGGCCGTGAGCTCCACCTCGCGAAGCTGGTCGGCCGGGACGCCGATCGTCCATTCCTGGCGACCGGCGTCACCCTGCGGGGCGCGGACCTCGAGCCTGGCGGTGTTCGAGTCGACCGCGGGGGCGGCCTCGGAGTAGGCGGCCGCCACGGTCCACGGGCCGTTCGGGACCGTCGCGACCCGCAGGGTGCCGCAGTCGAAGTCGAGGATCAGCTGGCCGGGCGCGTCGAACGAACCCGTCTCGTCCAGGCGCTGGTCCGCCGCTCCGTCCGGGCCGCACGAGGTGAACCCGAGCCAGGGCGTCCCCGACGCCAGCGCGCCGCCGGCGGCGACACCGAGCACGAGGGCCACCAACGAGGTCCCGAGCAGGCCGGCCTGGCTCCGTCCGAGCAGGAGGCCGATGCCGAGCCCGATGATGATGAGCGGCCAGAGCCGCCAGGCCTGGGCGAGCAGGTCGCCCTCGATCACCCCGCCCTGGACCAGGAGCGGGATCGCGCCGAGCGGGATGAGGAACAGGCCCCAGAACAAGGGGCCACGACGGATGCGCATGTGCCAGCACCCTTCGACTTCGCCTGGGGACGTGGGCCGCAGATCAGGGCGCACGC
>DATBMM010000359.1:0-7059 GCA_036554825.1 Candidatus Limnocylindrales bacterium | reverse complement strand
AAGGGGCGGCTGTCGCTGGAAGTCATCGAGCTGGCGGACCAGGAGCGGCCGCCGATGATCCGCATCCCGGAGTACCTGGAACGACGGCAGTCGGCGGTCGGAGCGGCGCTCGATCCATCGGTCCGGTGAAGGTCGAGCCGCTGGACCCGGCGGCGTACGAGGCCGCCATCCCGGGCCTCGGGGCGCTGCTCAAGGACGCCGTCGATGGCGGTGCGTCGGTCAACTTCGTGGCGGGGGCGACACCCGCGGAGACCGAGGCGTGGTGGGCAGCCCGCGCCGCCGCGGTCGCCGCAGGGACGATCACGGTCTTCGTGGCCCGCGATGAGGCGGGCCGCATCGTCGGCTCGACGCTGCTCGAGCGCTCCGTCAATCCCAACTCGCCCCACCGAGCCGAGATCGGCAAGGTCATCGTCCACCGGACCATGCGCCGGCAGGGACTCGGGCGAGCGCTCATGGCGGCGGCCGAGGATCGGGCGCGGTCGGAGGGTCGCTGGATGCTGATCCTCGACACCGTGACGGGCAGCCCGGCGGCGGCGCTGTACGAGTCGCTCGGCTGGGTGACGGTCGGGACGATCCCGGCGTACGCGCTGGATGTCTCGGGCGAGCCCGAGGCGGCGACGTACTACTACAAGGACCTGCGGTGAGCGGTGTGCAGGCTCGGCGGACCGTGCTCATCGCGCCCGATTCGTTCAAGGGCTCGCTGACGTCGGTCCAGGTGGCGCGCGCGCTCGCCGACGGCTGGTCGCGAGCCCGGCCCGACGACGAGGTCGTGCTGTGCCCGCTGGCCGACGGCGGCGAGGGCACGCTCACCGCGATCGAGGCGGCCGGTGGCTGGACGACGCGGTCGGCATCGGTCCACGATCCGTTGCGACGGCGGATCGAGGCGCGCTGGTTGCTGTCCGAGGATGGCCGCCGGGCGGTGGTCGAGATGGCCGAGGCGTCGGGGCTGTCGCGGGTCGCGCCGGCCGAGCGGGACCCGATCGGCGCGACGTCGGTCGGGACCGGCGAGCTCGTGGGGGCCGCGATCGACGCCGGCGCGCGGCACGTGACGCTCGGGATCGGCGGGAGTGCCACGACCGACGGCGGTCGTGGGCTGCTCGACGGGCTGCGTGACGGTTCGCGGCGACTCGACGCGGTGGAAGTCGAGGTCGCCTGCGACGTCTCGAACCCGTTGCTCGGACCGACGGGTGCGGCCGCGACCTACGGCCCCCAGAAGGGCGCGACCCCCGAGGATGTCCTGACGCTCGACGCGCGGAATGCGGCGTGGGCCGACGAGCTCGAGGCACAGGAAGGACGGCGCGAGCGGGATACGCCGGGTGCCGGAGCAGCGGGCGGGGTCGGTTTCGCACTCCTCGCAGCCCAGGGTCTCTTCCGTTCCTTCGCTCTGCGACCCGGGATCGACCTCGTCATGGAGGCGACCGACTTCCCTGCCCGACTCGCGCGGGCGGACGTCGTCATCACCGGCGAGGGCCGGATCGACGCACAGACGGGGTTCGGCAAGACGGCGCTCGGCGTCGCGAAGCGGGCCGCGGCGGCCGGCGTCCCGTGCATCGCGGTCGGTGGAGGAGTCGAAGTCGATGGGATCGCGGCGTTGGCCGACGTCGGGGCGATCGCGGTCCCTGTCGTCGAACGACCGATGTCCATCGAGGACGCGATGACGTCCGGCGTCGCGCCGCTCGAGCGTTGTGGCGAGCGCCTCGCCAGGCTGGTGTCGACATGGTGAAGCCGCTGGATCCGGGTCCGTCGACCTCCCCGACCCGCCCGAAGAAGCGCCGGCCGAAGAAGCGCAAGTTCACCGACCCCGGCTCGAGCTATGCGAAACGGCTCGAGCGGTACCGGCCCGGGCTCGCTCGATTCACGCTCGACCGGCTGGCCGGCCTCTACGGCCGGCCCGTCTGGGAGCGCCGCCTCGACCCGACGAGCGAGCTGATCCTGACGATCCTCACCCAGAACAGCGCCGACGTGAACGCCGAGGTCGCCTTCGAAGCGCTGCGTCACGCGTACCCGAGCGGCCTGCCCGCCGTGGCGCACCACCCCGGCGCCGGCTGGGGCGGTGTCGGTCTGCCCGATGGGGCGGCGCCGGACTGGGCTGCAGTCGAGTTCGCGCCGATCCCCGAGCTGACCGACGTGATCCGGCCCGGCGGCCTGGCCAACCAGAAGGCCCCGCGTCTCCAGGCGACGCTGCGCAAGATCCGCGAGGAGCGCGGTGACTACTCGCTCGAATTCCTGGGCGACATGCCGGCGCTCGAGGCACGCTCCTGGCTGACCCAGATCGACGGGATCGGCAAGAAGACCGCGTCGATCCTGCTCCTCTTCTGCTTCGGGCAGCCGCTGTTCCCGATCGACCGCCATGTGGAGCGCGTCACGCGGCGGGTCGGCCTGATGCCGCCCAAGGCGACGCTCGACGAGGCCCACGAGCTGTTCCTCGGCGTTTGGCGCCCCGACGAGATGTACGAGGCCCACGTGAACCTGATCCAGCACGGCCGGAAGGTCTGTCACGCCCAGCGACCGGACCACGACGCCTGCCCGCTCCGCGAGCGGTGCCGCTTCTACGACCCGAAGGCGCCCTGACTGTCTCCAGCGCGGGCGGGGTCGCGGCGGGTCGCGGCGGGGCCGCGGCGGGGCCGCGCCGAAGGGCCGGGTTGGGTCGCGGCGGGGTCGCGGCGAGGGGCCGGGTTTAGGTCGCGGGGCCGGGTTTAGGTCGCGCGGCCAGGCCTCGTTCGTCTGTGGAACACATCCGGCACGAACACACGGGGCTGCCAGACCGAGGCGACGATCCCTGCAGCCTGGGACGTGCAGCGCACAGGGCCTGTCGCGATCTCGTTCCTGTGCGGAACGGAGCGTCGGAAACACGCCCGGCCGCCCCGAGCCGGCCCGGCCGCGGAGTGGGCCGGCCGAGGGCCGGGCGAGGGGTCGCGCCGAGGGGTCGCGCCGAGGGGCCCGGCCTCGTTCGTCTGTGGAACACATCCGGCACGAACACACGGGGCTGCCAGACCGAGGCGACGATCCCTGCAGCCTGGGACGTGCAGCACACAGGGCCTGTCGCGATCTCGTTCCTGTGCGGAACGGGGCGTCGGAACACGCTCGGCCGCCCCGGCCGCCCCAGCCACGCCCGGCCGCCCTAGCCACGCCCGGCGCCGCCCCGGCCCCGCCCGGCCGCCCCGGGCCGCCCGCCCGCCCCGGGCCCCACAGCCCAGCCACGCACGCGCGTGAACCTATACTCCCCGGGATGCTCGGTGGCGGCCGCGTGTACCGGATCCTGTTGGTCGACGACGATGCCAACATGCTGGCCCTGCTCGCCGACCAGCTCCGCGCCGACGGCTACGAGGTCAGCACGGCGCGCGACGGGGAGGAGGCGCTCCGCCGACTCCGCACGAGCTGGCCCGATTTTTTGATCATCGACATGATGATGCCGCGCATGGACGGGCTGTCCCTGGCGCGCGAGATCAAGAACCAGGCGGACCTGCCGATCATCGTCCTGTCGGCCATCGATGCCGGCGACTCGAAAGCGGACCTCCTCGAGGAAGTCGCTGAGGACTACGTCACCAAGCCGTACCACTACCCGGAGCTGCGAGCTCGCATCAACCGCGTCCTGCGGCGGCTCGGCGACAAGGTCCCGCGCAAGAGCCTGATCCTCGGCCCCGACCTGACGCTCGATCTCCACCGACGCGAGGCGACGGTCGGTGGGCAGACCGTCCAGCTGACCCCGACCGAGTCGCGCCTGCTCTACGCGCTCGCCGCGAACCTCGGTCAGACCGTCCCGACCGAGACCCTGCTCGCGCGCGGCTGGGCAGAGACGGAGGACGCGGATCCGTCGTACGTGTGGGTGACGATGCGGCGGCTCCGCCAGAAGGTCGAGGTCGATCCGAACCGGCCCGCCCACGTCCAGACGGTCCGTGGCATCGGGTATCGGCTCGTCGGGGCGGTCGGCAGGGACGGTGAGGTCGGCGCCGAGGGGAGACCCGCGTTGTGATCGACGACCGGCTGCGGCGCCCGACGACGACTACGACTGACGACGCGCCCGCCGGAGCGGACCAGCCGAAGACCGATGCAGCCGGCCGCATCAGCTTCCGGACGCGCATCGTCCTCGCGCTGCTCCTCACCTCGACCCTGCCGCTGGCCGTGTTCGGGCTGATCGTCTTCGCCGCGGAGCTGATCCTCGGCCGGCAGGGCGCCGATGCCGTCGCCAGTCAGGTCCAGCTGTTCGCGTTCGCCGTCCTGGTGGCTGTCGCCGTGTTCACGGCCTTCGGGCTGGCCAGCGAGCTGACGACCCCGTTGCGCGACCTGGCGGCGTCCGTCGACCGGGTCTCGAAGGGCGACCTTGGCGACCCCATCGTCGTCGCCGGCGACGACGAGCTGGCCCGACTTGCCGAGAGCCACAACCGGCTGGCGTCCGACCTCGAGCGCCGCAACCGCGAGCTCGGCTCGATCCTCGAGGCGATCGACCAGGTGTCGCCACGCGACGACGTCGACGCGATCGTCGAACGCGTCGGCCCGGACGCCGTGGCGGCATTCGCGCTGATCGACGCGGTCGTGATCATGGGTGACCCTGGCACCATCGGGCTCGAGGAGGTCGTGCCGGGCGTGTCCCGGCCGCTCCGGGCGGTGATGCGCGCCGGCGGTGCCGACATCGGGGTGCTGATCGGTCGCCTGCCCGCCACGCGCCGCTGGGAGCCGGCCGACCAGGACCTGTTCGAGCTGTTCGCGAGCGCGATGGCCGCGGCCATCCGCAACGCCCAGCTGTTCGCGACGGTCGAGAGCCAGAACCGCCAGCTCCTCGACCTCGATGCCGCCAAGGACGAGTTCCTGCGCGGCGTGAGCCACAACCTGCAGACCCCGCTCACGAGCATCCGCGCCTACGCCGAACAGCTCGACGCCGCCAGCCCGGACCGGCGGCTGGGCATCATCGCCGAGCAATCCGAGCGGCTCTCGCGGATGGTCCGCCAGCTGCTGACGGTCACCCGGCTCGAGTCCGGCGCGCTGCGGCCGCGCATCGAGGTCGTCTCGCTGGCGACGCGCGTCCGCAAGGCGTGGGAGGGACTGGGCGTCGACGGTGTCGCCTTCGAGCTCCGCGACGCGTCGGATGGCTGGCTCGCTGTCGCCGACCCGGACCAGCTCGACCAGGTCCTCTGGGCGCTCCTCGACAACGCCATCAAGTACGGTGGCGGTGCCCCGGTGACGGCGTCGCTGGCCGTCGACGAGGAGGCCCGCCGCATCCACCTGACGATCGCCGACGACGGACCCGGCGTGGCCGAGACCGACCGCTGGCGGCTCTTCCGCCGATTCGAGCGCGGCTCGGCGAGCGTCAGCGACGGCGGCAGCGGCCTGGGCCTCTACGTGTCGCGCGAGCTGTGTCGGGCGATGGGCGGTGAACTCGTGCTCGCGGCGGCCGGAGAGCGTGGCGCGGCCTTCACGGTGATGCTGCCCGGGGAGACCGGCGAGGAGCCCTGATCGGCGCGTCCGGCATGCGCGGCCGGTACTCGGGTAGTCACATCGGACTATGCGTCGCCGCAACGCCGCAATGTAGCGTGCAAGGCGACTCACGAATCATCCCCTTGTCGAACCCAGATCACCCGGGGGAACCACATGCCGTCCGCTCCAGCGCATCTCACCAACGGACGCCGTCGCCGCGCGCGCGGTCAGTCCCTGGTCGAGTTCGCCCTGGTCTTCCCGATCTTCGTCACGATGCTCATGGGCTTCATCGAGTTCGGGATGCTGTTCAACGCGACGCTCGCCATCAACTACTCGTCGCGCGACGGCGCGCTTGCGGCCGCCGAGGCGGGCAACGCGCTCGGATCCGATTGCATCATCCTCAAGATGGTCGACGCGGCCGTCACCGCCCCCACCGATGACAGCCGGATCACCCAGGTCGAGATCTACAAGGCAACGCCGAACGGCGCCGTGATCGGGTCGCCGACCACGTACCTGCGGACGGGCACGGCCAACACGACGATCTGTGCGTCGGTCGACGGCAGCTCGCTGTTCTACACGCAGTCCGCGAACGGCTACCCGGAGACCGGCCGTTGCAACATCCTCGCCGGCTGCGGCGGAGGCAGCACCACGGTCGACAACGTCGCGATCCGCGTGTACTACACGCATCAGTGGGTCACGCCGCTGCGCAACTTCGTCGGCGGCGGTGGGGGTGGCATCTCGTTCGACCGCTCCAGCGTCATGCGCATGGAGCCGGTGCTGTGATCGGGCATCTGCGTTCCCGCCGGCGCCGAGAGCGGGCCCGCGGCCAGAGCCTCGTCGAGTTCTCGGTCATCGTCCCGGTCTTCCTCCTCATCCTGCTGGGCATGCTCGAGTTCGGATTCGCGTTCGACCAGGCGATGACGATCACCTACGCGTCGCGCGAGGGCGCCCGCAGTGGCGCGGCGTTCGCGAACGGCAACACGACCTCGATGCCGTGCGCCACCAGCACGGACGTCGACAAGCACATCGTCGCCGCCGTCCAGCGCGTGCTCCAAGGCCCCGGCTCGCGCATCACGAGCAGCCGCATCAGCGAGATCCGCATCTACAAGGCGGACTCCAGCGGCAACCAGATCGGTGCCCAGGCCAACATCTGGACGTTCGCCAACAACGCGGGACCTGTCGTCGACGGCCAACCGCTCGACTGGAACCCGACGACGACGAATTGGAACGCCTGCACGCGTGTCAACGCGTGGGTCGGGGCGACGCCACCTGACTCGATCGGCATCCGCGTCCAGTACACCTACGACTTCGTCACGCCGCTGTCGTTGATCACGCGGTTCTTCGGACCGGGATCGACCACGACACTGTCGATCACCGACCGCAGCGTCATGGCGCTCAACCCCACGAACGACTAGAGGCATCCCGCTCCATGGGCCACCGTCACTCCATGGCGCGCCGGTTCGGCGCACCTTCGCCCACGCATACGCGGCACCGGGAACGCGGCCAGGTCGCCGTGATCTTCGGTGGGGCGATCTTCTTGTTCGTCCTGCTCGCGGCCTGCGTCATCGACCTCTCCTGGTACTGGACCAACAACCTGCGCATGCAGCGCGCGGCCGATGCGGCGGCGCTGGCAGGGGTGGTGTTCCT
>DATBMM010000256.1:0-2620 GCA_036554825.1 Candidatus Limnocylindrales bacterium | reverse complement strand
GTCCGCACCGTCGACACGCCCTGGCACGCCGCTGACACGCGACAGGACCATCGGATTTCGGCGTCGTGCTTGTCGAAACCCGTTGCCCTGCGTACGATGTGTCGACGAGGCCGCCACGTGGCCGCGAGCACAGCACGAACGCGCATCCCCGTCCAAGGAGGACGAGCCGAAACATGATCGACCAGCAGCCACAGGTCGTCGCCCTGACCGACGCCGCGGTGTCCAAGCTCCGCGAGCTCACGAAGGAAGAGACCAACCCTGACATCGGGCTGCGCGTCTACGTGTATTCCGGCGGGTGCTCGGGCTTCCGCTACGGGATGATGCTCGAGGACGCCCCGACCCCCGAGGACAACGTCCTCGACGCCAGCGGCATCAAGGTGTACGTCGACGGGCAGAGCATCTCGTTGCTGCAGGGCTCGCAGATCGACTACGTCGACACGCTGATGGGCGCCGGCTTCACGGTGAACAACCCGAACGCGGTCGCCGCCTGCGGGTGCGGCTCGAGCTTCCGCACTGCGGATGACGGTGGGGCCCCGCGCGGCTGCGCGCACTGACCGCTCGCGCACCCGCCCCCGCTGACCTCGCCCGCCCCCGCTGACCTCGCCCGCCGCCGCTGACCTCGCCCGCCGCCGGATTCCCGTGGGGCGGGAGCAGACGACAGCGATCACCACCTGCGTGCGTCGTCTTCCCATGCCACGAGAATCCCGGCCGATCTTCCCGTCCCCCGGGAACTCCTGACCGGAACCGCCCTCCCAGCGTCGCATGCTCCCGTGGGACGGGAATCAACGCCCACGGAGGGGCCCACAGCCTCCCGGGCGTCCCATCGTGCCCGGTACCGACGGGTCATGGGCGTACCGGCGGTGTCTCCGGACACTTTCGATGGACCCATGACCGTCGTTCGCCACGCCTTCCCGCGCATCCCGACCTGGCTCGCCTACCTGGCTGTCGGAGCGATCGGGCTTGGCGTCCACGCCCTGCTCGAGACGGGCACGCTCGCGCAGAGCTTCCTGTACGACGTGATCGGCGCGTCCGCCGTCGCCGTCGCCGTGATGGGCGTGTGGCGGCACCGTCCCGACCGCGTCGCTCCGTGGCTGCTCATGGCCTTCGGCCAGGGGCTCTTCGTGGCCGGCGATCTCACCTGGAACTACTTCGAGATCGTCGGCGAGGACCCATTCCCGTCCGTCGCCGACGTGCTGTACCTCGGCGGCTACCCGTTCATCGCGCTCGGCCTGTTCCTCCTCATCCGGCGGCGCATCGCCGGCGGCGATCGAGGCGGCCTGGTCGACGCTGCCATCCTCACCACCGCCGTCGCGATCCTGTCCTGGACGTTCCTGATGCAGCCACAGGTCGTCGGTGCCGAGATCGACGCGCTGAGCCTCGGCATCAGCCTCGCCTACCCGATCGCGGACCTCCTGCTGATCGGCGTCGCGATGGGCCTGCTCACGACGCCGGGCGCGCGGACCGTCTCGTTCCGGCTGCTGGGCGTCAGCCTGCTGCTGCTGCTCGTCGCCGACCAGGTCTACGCGCTCCAGAACCTCGAGGGCTCGTACGTGAGCGGCGGTCCGGTCGACACTGTGTATCTCGTCTCCTATCTCCTGTTCGGTGCCTCGGCGCTGCATCCGTCGATGCGCCGGCTGACCGATCCGCACCCCGTCGTCGTCACGTGGCTCGGCCCGGTCCGCCTCGTGTGCCTCGCCGCGGCGATGGTGACCGGGCCCCTCCTCGTGACTTTCGGCCCGGAGGGCGATGGCAACCTGCTGGTCGTCGCCGCCGGTACGGCCGTCCTGTCACTGCTCGTCCTGATGCGTCTCGCCGGCCTGGTGGGCCTGCTCGAGCGCGACGTGGCCGCCCGCCGTGTGCTCGAGGCACGGCTCACGTACCAGGCCTATCACGACCCGCTCACCGAGCTAGCCAACCGGCGCCGCTTCGTGGAGGCGACGACGACCGCGCTTGCGTCGCGCAAGGCGCCTGGCTCCCTCGCCGTCCTCTTCCTCGACGTGGACGACTTCAAGACGGTCAACGACGGTCTGGGTCACGCCGCCGGCGACGAGTTGCTGGCCGCCGTCGCGGATCGCATCCGCACCGGCATCCGACCGACGGACGTCGCTGCCCGCCTCGGCGGCGACGAGTTCGGCGTGCTGCTCACCGGGATCGCGGACAGGGATCATGCGGTCGCGACCGCCTCGCGGCTGCTCGACGCGCTCCAGAAGCCCATCGACATCGCCGGCGAGCCGGTCGTCGCCGGCGCCAGCATCGGCATCGCGCTGGACACGCCGCAGACCTCTGCCGTCGACGACCTCCTGGGCCAGGCCGACATCGCGATGTACCGCGCCAAGGCGCAGGGCAAGGGCCGTTACCACCTGTTCAGCCCGCAGGACGTCCTCGAGAACGAGGCAGCCGCCGGGCGCACCGGCCGCGACAGCGCGGACGCGGGACGCGGGCGGCTCGGCTTCCGCAAGCCTCCAGTGGGCCGACCCGCCTTCGGACCGGAACCGGGCTAGACTCGGGCGGCGATGGAGATCCCGCTCTTCCCGCTGCATCAGGTCCTCTGCCCGGGCATCGTCCTGCCCCTCCACATCTTCGAGGACCGCTACCGCGCGATGACGCGCCATTGCCTTGA
>DATBMM010000238.1:0-1811 GCA_036554825.1 Candidatus Limnocylindrales bacterium | reverse complement strand
ACAGGAACGTTCCCTGGTTGCGGACCTTGGTCTTGAACGTGAACCGATAGGTCAGGTCGGCCTTCGCGTCCCGATCGTTGTCGATCTTGATCGAGTAGCGAGCGGCGGGATCGAACTGCCAGAAGTTCGGGCCGCCGGCCGCGTCCTGCATCGGACTGACGTTGACGACGAGGTTCACCTTCGTCGGCGCGGTGGCGTCGACCCAGGCGAAGACGTCGGTGTGGTCCACCGCGGCATCGGTCGCGATGACCGGCGCCTCGCGGTGGGAGGCGGCGAACACCGGGGCCACCGATGTCGCCACCAGGAGCAGTCCGCCGGCGATGCCGACGGCTCTCGAGGACGTACGCACGAACTACCTCCTGGGGTCTGTGCATGTGCGGATGGGCGTGTCGCGCGCGGGGAAGCGTTCCGGACCGACCCCGTCGTGCAGGTGCCGGCGGGGATACGCGGACCCGGTCGCGGCGGATGACCGAGTCCTGCTAGGCTCCGCGGCGCATGCGAGACCTCACCAACCGCGCCCTCGATACGGCCACCATCCTGGGCGCGGGGTATGCGGACGTACGCATCGTCCGGAGCGTCGACGAATCGATCTCGATCAAGTCCGGCCGGGTGGAGGGCGTCGCCTCCGGGGAGAGCGAGGGGTTCGGGGTCCGCGTCCTGGTCGACGGGGCGTGGGGCTTCGCCAGCAGCCACGTCCTGACCGCCGACGAGACGGATCGCGTCGCGGCGGAGGCCGTCCGCATCGCCAGGGCATCGGCCACGGCCCTGCGCGAACCGGTCGCGCTGGACGACCGGCCGCCGGCCCACGGCAGTTTCGAGACACGGGTCGGCGAGGATCCGTTCACCGTCCCGCTCGAGCGCAAGATCGCGGACCTGCTCGCGGCCGACGGGGCGGCGTCCCGGGTCAAGGGCGTGGCCTTCACCGAGTCGATGTACGCCGCCCAGCGCCAGTGGAAGACCTTCGCCGCGACGGACGGCTCGTTCACCGAGCAGACCATCACCCACGTCGGTGCGTCGGTCGAAGCAAACGCCATCGATGGCGACGAGCATCAGCGTCGCTCCTACCCCGACGCCGGCGGCGGCTGGAACGCGGCTGGGTACGAGTACATCCGCTCGCTCGGGCTCGCGGAACGGGCGGAGCCGCTCGCGGAGGAGGCCGTCGAGCTGCTCTCCGCTCGGCAGTGCCCGTCCGGACGGTTCACGATCATCCTGGATCCGTCGCAGCTCTACCTGCAGCTGCACGAGTCGTGCGGCCACCCGACGGAGCTGGATCGCGTGTACGGAACGGAGGCGAGCTACGCCGGCACGAGCTTCCTCACGACCGACAAGCTGGACGAGGGCTTCCGCTACGGATCCGAGCTCATCGACATCGTCGCCGACGCGACGGCGCCCGGCGGGATGGGCACGTTCGGCTGGGACGACGAGGGCGTCGCGGCGCAAGCGGTCCCGCTGGTCCGCAACGGGGTCTTCGTCGGGTACCTGACGTCGCGCGAGACGGCGCCACGGATCGGCCGACGAAGCGGCGGTGCGATGCGGGCGGACGGCTGGAACCGGATCCCGCTCATCCGGATGACGAACATCAACCTGCTGCCACAGCCCGGGATGAGCCTCGAAGAGATCGTCGCCGACACCGACGACGGGCTGTATCTGGCGTCGAACCGGAGCTGGTCGATCGACGACCGACGGCTCAACTTCCAGTTCGCGACCGAGGTCGCCTACGAGATCAAGGGCGGCAAGCGGGGACGCCTCTTCAAGAACCCGACCTACACCGGCATCACCTACGAGTTCTGGCGCTCATGCGACGCGGTCGG
>DATBMM010000186.1:0-3513 GCA_036554825.1 Candidatus Limnocylindrales bacterium | reverse complement strand
GCCGTCCAGGCCATGACCGACGCCGGCCTCGGCCAGTCGACGTGTATCGGGATCGGCGGCGATCCGATCATCGGGACGACCTTCCTCGACGCGCTCCAGCTGTTCGCCGATGACCCGGAGACCGAGGCCATCGTGCTGATCGGCGAGATCGGGGGTTCGGCCGAGGAGACCGCGGCCGCGTGGGCCGGCGAGCACCTCCGCGACGTGCCGAAGGCCGCCTTCATCGCCGGTCGCACGGCGCCCGAGGGGAAGCGCATGGGCCACGCGGGCGCCATCATCTCGGGTGGCGCTGGCACCGCAGCGTCGAAGGTCGAGGCGCTGGAGGCGGCCGGTTTCCGCGTCGCCGAATCGCCCACCGAGCTGCCGACCATGCTCCGCGATGCCGGGTATCGCGGCTGATGCGCGCCGAGGCCACCGATGACTGACGAGACGCCCCAGCGGGCGGACATCGAGAGCTCTTTCGCATCGAATCAACGCCTGTGGGACGCGTGGACGAAGGTCCACGCCGAGGGCGAGTTCTACGACGTCGCGGGGTTCCGCACGGGCGGCCTCCGGGTCCGGCCGTACGAGATCGCGGCGCTCGGCGACGTGAGCGGGAAGACCCTCCTCCACCTGCAGTGCCACTTCGGGCTGGACACCCTGTCATGGGCGCGCCTCGGCGCACGGGTCACCGGCGTGGACTTCTCGCCGGCGTCGATCAGACTGGCGCGCGAGCTTGCCGCCGACATCGGGATGACCGACGCCCGCTTCATCGAGTCGAATGTCTACCAGTTGCCGATCCGCCTCGGCGACGAGTTCGACATCGTGTACACGTCACGTGGCGTGCTCGGCTGGCTGCCCGACATCCGGGGCTGGGCCCGTGTCGTCGCGCGGTTCGTCAAGCCCGGCGGGCGCTTCTACATCTCGGAGATCCACCCCGTCCTGCAGGTCTTCGAGAACGAGGGCGTGTCACCTCGCGAGCTGCGCCTGCAGTACCCCTACTGGGAGCATGGGAACCCGCTCATCTTCGATGTCCACGGCTCGTACGCCGACCCGACGGCCGACCTCGGGACCGAGCACAAGGAGCACGGCTGGGACCACGGGCTCGGCGAGATCGTGACCGCGCTCATCGACGCCGGGCTGCGCATCGACCGACTCGAGGAGCAGCCGTTCCTCGAGTGGCCGGCCGACTTCCTCGTGGAGAGCGAGCCGGGCAGCGGGGTGTACGTCCTACCGGAGGGCCCCGGTGAGCTCCCCTTGATGTTCTCGCTGCTGGCCTCGAAGCCTGCCTGACGTCCCGACCGTTCGTGGCGCGTGGGCGCGCCTCGTTACCCCAGACGGACGGCGGTGCCGGAGGCGGTGACCATCAACATCGAGCCCTGGCCGACGGTCTCGTAGTCGAGGTCCACGCCGACGATCGCATCGGCGCCCATCGCGGACGCGGCCGCAGTCATCTCCTCGACCGCGATCTGCCGAGCGCGAGAGAGCTCCTGTTCGTACGCCCCGGACCGACCGCCGACGATGTCGCGGATCCCGGCGAACAGGTCCTTGAAGATGTTCGCGCCGAGGATCGCCTCGCCGGTGACGAGACCGCGGTACTCGGCGATCGACCGACCCTCGAGGGTCGGCGTGGTGGTGACGATCATGGCAACCTCCGGTGAGCGCATTCGGAATCGACCGACCGAGGATAGCGGAGCCGCCCGGTCAGCCCGTCGCGTCGAAGCCGAGCGATCGCCAGGCGGGGCCGCCGGGAGCCTCGATGAGCTCGACCAGTACCCCCTGGCAGGACCGGGGATGGATGAACGCCACTGGACCCTCGGCGCCCCGGCGCGGCGCCGTATCGATCAGCTCGAGCCCGTCGAGCTCGAGGCGGATCAGCGCCTCGGCCAGGTTGCCGACCTCGAAGCAGACGTGGTGGAACCCCTCCCCCTTCGACTCCAGGAAGCGGGCGACGCCGGTCGTGTCGTCGACCGGCTCGACCAGCTCGACCTTGGACTCACCGACGCCGAGGAAGGCGATGCGGACCTTGTCCGATGGGATGTCCATGATCGTCTCGAGGTCCAGCCCGAGCATGTCGCGCCAGAGCCCGAGGGCGTCGTCGATGGAGCGGACGACGATCGCCACGTGATGGATCTTGCCGAGCCGGCGGATGTGCCCCGGGATGGTCGCCATGGCATGCCTCCTGCGGGTCGGGCCGACGACGAGAACGTATGCAGCGTACCGTCTGCCGATGCCGCCTGAACCCGCGTCAGGCTCGGCTGAGTTGCCTCGGGGCGTCCGGGTCAGACCGTGATCAGCTCGCGGTGTTCTCCCCACGCGACGCGCAAGCGGTCGCTGATCTCGCCGACCGTGGCGTAGGCGCGGACCGCCTCGAGGATGGCGGGCATGAGGTTGCCGTCGGCACGGGCGACCCGCTCGAGCTCGTCCATCGCGGCCGTCCAGGCATCGGCCGAGCGCTCGGCGCGGACCTGGCGGACCCGTTCGACCTGGCGCCGTTCTCCCTCGGGGTCGATGCGCTGCGTGGGCGGGGTGGTGACCTCGTCGTCGGTGAAGCGGTTCACGCCGACCACGATCTGATCGCCGGTGTCGATCGCCCGCTGGACCCGGTAGGCCGCTTCCTGGATCTCGCGCTGCTGGAAGCCCTTCTCGATCGCCGCCAGCGTGCCGCCCAGCGATTCGATCTCGTCAAGGTAGGTCCACGCGGCGGCCTCGAGCTCGTTGCTGAGGCTCTCGACGAGGTAGGACCCCGCCAGCGGGTCGGGCGTCTCGGTCACGCCGGCCTCGAAGGCGAGGATCTGCTGGGTCCGGAGGGCGAGTCGGGCAGCCTCCTCGGTCGGCAGGGCCAGCGCCTCGTCCCGCGAGTTCGTGTGCAGGCTCTGGGCACCGCCGAGGACGGCGGCGAGTGCCTGGATCGTGGTCCGGACCACGTTGTTGTCGATCGACTGGGCGGTCAGCGACGAGCCCGCGGTCTGGACATGGAAGCGGCACATCATCGACCGTGGGTTGGTCGCCCCGAACCGCTCCTTCATGATCGTCGCCCACATCCGGCGGGCCACGCGGAACTTGGCGACCTCCTCGAACAGCTCCGACCAGGCGGCGAAGAAGAACGACAGGCGCCCGGCGAAGTCGTCGACGTCGAGGCCCCGATCGACCGCGGCCTCGACGTACGCGATGGCATCGGCGAGCGTGAACGCGAGCTCCTGGGCAGCGGTCGCCCCGGCCTCGCGCATGTGGTAGCCCGAGATCGAGATGGTGTTCCACTTGGGCAGCTCGCGGGCGCAGAACTCGAAGACGTCGGTCACGAGGCGCATCGAGGGCCGCGGCGGGAAGATGTAGGTCCCGCGCGCGATGTACTCCTTGAGGATGTCGTTCTGGGTCGTGCCGCTGATGCGCGCCCGCTCGACGCCCTGCGCTTCGGCCGCGGCGACGTAGAGCGCCAACAAGACCGGGGCCGTGGCATTGATCGTCATCGACGTGCTGACGTCGCCGAGTGGCAGTCCCTCGACCAGTACGGCCATGTCGGCCAGGCTGCTG